>JBDUDZ010000006.1:0-21918 GCA_040002635.1 Rhodoglobus sp. | reverse complement strand
CCCTTCGCGCAGGTGATCATGTCTGGCACATAGCCGTACTCGTCGCAGGCGAACATGTGGCCGATACGGCCGAAGGCGCAGATCACTTCGTCGCTGACCAGTAGCACGTCGTATTTGTCACAGATCTCGCGGACCCGCTGGAAGTACCCGGGCGGCGGGGGGAAGCAGCCGCCGGAGTTCTGTACCGGCTCGAGGAAGATGGCGGCGACGGTCTCTGGGCCTTCGAAGAGAATCATCTCCTCGATGCGATTGGCCGCCCACAGGCCGAATTCCTTCTCGGCGCCGACGTCATCGGCGCCGCTGGATGGCACAAAGCCCATCTCATCGGCGCGGTAGTAGTTGGTGTTTGGCACTCGGAAACCACCGGGAACCAACGGCTCGAACATCTCCTTCAATGCCGGAATGCCCGTGATCGCCAGCGCTCCGTGCGGAGTGCCGTGGTATGCCACTGATCTCGAGATCACCTTGTGTTTGGTGGGGCGACCCTGCAGCTTCCAGTAGTACTTCGCAAGTTTGAACGCCGTCTCTACTGCTTCGCCGCCCCCGGTGGAGAAGAACACCCGGTTGAGGTCTCCCGGGGCGTGGTGGGCGAGCCGATCGGCGAGCTCGATAGCGTTCGGATGCGCGTAGGACCAGATGGGGAAGAACGCGAGTTCCTCGGCCTGCTTCGCGGCTACTTCTGCGAGACGCTTTCGGCCGTGGCCGGCATTGACCACGAAGAGGCCGCTCAGCCCGTCGAAGTACTTTTTGCCTTTCGAGTCCCAGATGTGGTGGCCGTCACCCTTGACGATAATGGGGACGCCGTGGCCGTCCTCCATGACGGATTGGCGCGAGAAGTGCATCCAGAGATGGTCTTTCGCCTTCTGCTGCAGTTCGGCTTCGTTCCAGGAGCTTGCCATGATCTTTACCTTGTTCCCCAGTTATAGAACTGCTTGAGAAGTTTGAGATAAACGAACGTTTCGGTGGACTGCACACCGTCAATGCCGCGGATCTGCTTGTTGAGCAGATTGATGAGGTCTTCGTCGTTTTCACAGACGACCTCGACGAGGATGTCGAAGCTGCCGGCGGTGAGCACCACATAGTCCACGGCACTGAGAGCGCCGAGCTTCTCGGCGACAACGGTCGTGTCGCCACTGACCCGGATGCCGATCATCGCCTGGCGATAAAACCCGAGCTGCATCGGGTCGGTCACTGCCACGACCTGCATGACTCCGGAGTCGGTGAGTTTCTGCACGCGCTGGCGCACCGCCGCCTCGCTCAGCCCCACTGCCTTGCCGATCTCCGCGTACGAACGTCGCCCGTCGCCCTGCAACTGCTCGATGATCGCCTTTGAGACGTCGTCGAGCTGGACCGCCTTCGTCGGTGCCGATCGCGGGGTTGAACTCATGGCTCGATTGTGTCAGTGCTTAGGTCGTGTCACAAGCGATTCCGCACCGTCGCGACCTTTTCGCGGGGGAAATCGATAGCGGTGGCGCCAAAGGCTCAGTAGGTTGGTGCCATGGCTGCTTCCGAGATCCAGAATTTTATCAACGGCGAATACGTGTCAGCGAAAGCGGATAGCAGTTTCGCTGTAGTCGACCCGGCCACTGAGCAGACTTACGCGACATCCCCGGTATCGGGCAAAGCAGACGTGGATGCCGCATTCGGCGCCGCCGCTGCCGCATTCGACGAGTGGGGTGAAACCACCCCCGCCGAGCGCCAACTCGCTCTGTTCCGCATCGCCGACGCGATGGAGGCCCGAGCCGAGGAGTTCGCCGACCTCGAGTCGAAGGACACCGGCAAACCCCGCGCGTCGTTGGTAACCGACGAGATCATGCTCTCTGTCGACCAGCTCCGCTTCTTCGCGGGCGAGGCGCGCCACCTCTCGGGAATGGCAACGGGCGAGTACATGAAAGATCACACCTCGTCGATCCGCCGCGAGCCGATCGGAGTGATCGGACAGGTCACCCCGTGGAACTATCCGCTCAACATGGCCGTCTGGAAGATCGCCCCGGCGATCGCCGCCGGCAACACGACTGTGCTGAAGCCCAGCGACACGACACCGTCATCCACGCTGCTGCTCGCCGAGGTGGCCGCGGAGTTCCTGCCGAAAGGCGTATTCAACGTGATCACCGGCGACCGCACCACCGGCGGCCTGATGATCGACCACAAGACGCCGCAGATGGTGTCGATCACCGGATCGGTGCGGGCGGGAATGGAGGTCGCGAAGGCGGCATCCAGCGACCTCAAGCGGGTGCATCTCGAGCTCGGCGGCAAGGCGCCGGTGATTGTCTTCGACGACGCCGACATTGAGTCTGCGGTCGAGGGGATAGCGATCGCCGGCTACTTCAACGCAGGCCAGGACTGCACAGCCGCGACCCGCGTGCTTGTGCACGCAAACATCCACGACGAGTTCGTGGCCGCGCTCGCCGCCTACGCGAAAGACAATGCGAAGACCGGGGCGCCCGACGCCGACGACATCCTGTTCGGTCCTGTCAATAACGCTGACCAGCTCGAGCGGGTTTCGGGCATCATCGACGCCCTGCCCGCCAACGCCAAGGTAGAGCTCGGTGGCAAGCGCCAGGGCGCCAAAGGCTACTTCTACGAAGCAACAATCGTCTCGGGCTTGAAGCAGACGGATGACGCGATCCAGAACGAGATCTTCGGCCCGGTAATCACCGTGCAGAAGTTCACCGATGAGAAGCAGGCGCTCGAATGGGCAAACGGAGTGCAGTACGGCCTCGCGTCCAGCGTCTGGACGAAGGATCACTCTCGCGCGATGCGCTTCGCCAAGCATCTGGATTTCGGCTGCGTGTGGATCAACACCCACATCCCGCTCGTCGCCGAGATGCCGCACGGCGGTTTCAAACACTCTGGCTACGGCAAAGACCTCTCGAGCTATGGCTTCGAGGACTACACCCGCATCAAGCACGTCATGAGCTTTATTGGCGAGTAGCCAACGGCTCATTGGCGAGGCGCCGAACCTGACGCCACGCCCGTGCCTACACTGGGATTGTGGCCGACGATCTGGACGAAACTCTCGTTCCCTCCCCGCGCGTTGCTGCAAAAAAGCCCACGCGCGGCGAACCCGACCTTGAACACACACGGGTTGTCGGGGAGCCGCGCGCTCGTGAAGCCCGTCCGTCGGTCGCCAAGCGGCCGGCGCCGTCGGCCACGTTCTACCAGTTCCGAGTGGGATCGCGCGCCGAGCCCATTAGCCTCGACCGGCCGTGTTTCGTCGGCAGGCGTCCGAGTTCGCCGCGCGTCATCCGGGGTGCCGCTCCGCGCCTTCTTCGGGTGCCCTCGCCTCTCAAAGAGGTCTCTGCAACACACCTCGAATTACGGCAGCTGGGCAGCTCGGTGATCGTCACCGACCTGCGCAGCACTAACGGTTCTGTGGTGATGGTGCCCGGAAGCGTGCCGCGAAAGTTGCGGCAGGGTGAATCCCTCGTCGTATCGCCGGGCACGCTCGTTGATATCGGCGACGACAACGTGCTGCATATTCTGCCGATGGCACCCAACGCACTCGAGAATGCCGGGGCGTAGAAATGACTGAGATTGGCACGGGGAACCAGGATTTCCTCATCGAGATCCCGGGTCGCGACGAAGGCGTGCGAATAGCGTGGGCCGCCGCCACCGATACCGGACGCAGGCGAGCCGCCAACGAGGATAGCTATGTCGCCCAGTCTCCGCTGTTTGCCGTTGCCGACGGTATGGGGGGTCACTCGGCCGGCGATCTGGCGAGTGCGGCTGTAGTGAAACGGCTGGCCGAGATGATCACCGCAGACTTCCTCGCCCCGCGAACAATTGAGCGAGCGCTGGAAGCCGCTACTGCCGATATCACTGAGATTGCGGTTGACAGTGTGCTGGGCGTTGGCACCACCGTGACCGGTGCGGCATTGACTCTGCAGGACAACCAGCCGTACTTCGCCGTCTTCAATATTGGTGACAGTCGGGTCTATTGCTTCGACCGAAACGAATTGTTCCAGGTCACTGTTGACCACTCGGTGGTGCAGGAGATGGTCGATGCGGGCGCTCTCACCGCAGACGAAGCCGAGCATCATCCCGACAGCAACGTGATCACCCGGGCAGTTGGCTTCAACGCTCAACCCAGGACCGACTTCTGGATGGTGCAGTTACACACGGGCTTACGATTCCTGATCTGCACAGACGGCCTCACCAAAGAAATCAGCGACGAGAACATCAGGATGCATTTCGCCGCGGGCCTGACGCCCGTGCAGACCGCCGGAGCGCTCATCGATGCCGCGCTCGCGGCGGGCGGCCGCGACAACGTGACGGTGATAGTCGTGGACGTTCTGGAGGCGCCGGGAACCCTCGACATCGATGACACGGCACCCCGGCGCCGAGCCGGTTAAGGGCAAACTGGGGGTTTCGCGGCCGCCCCCCGTTAAGGGGTAAGCCCCGCTTTTCGGGGTACGCACCTGCCTACAATGGGAAATCCACTCATAGTCCTAGGGGGTGTTCGTGGCGCGCCGACTACCATCCCAGCCTCCGACGCTGCCCGGCTTCTCCCACATCCACATCCTCGGATCGGGTGGTTTCGCCGACGTATTCCTCTATGAACAGAATATGCCGCGTCGCCAAGTGGCAGTCAAGGTCATGCTGAGCGAGGTCGTCAATGACCAGGTGCGACAGATGTTCCAGGCCGAAGCCAACCTCATGGCTCAGCTGAGCGCCCACCCTTCGATCCTCACTGTTTACCAAGCGAGCGTGTCGGCCGACGGCCGGCCCTACCTTGTCATGGAGCTGTGCTCATCCACCCTCAGCCAGCGTTATCGCGCCCAGCGGCTGCCGGTAGCCGAGGTTCTGCGCATCGCCGTAAAGATCGGCAGCGCAATCGAGACCGCGCACCGCGCTGGGGTGCTGCATCGGGATATTAAGCCGTCGAACATCCTGCTCACCGCCTACGGGCATCCCGTGCTCTCCGATTTCGGCATCGCGGCAACACTCAGCGAGTCGGGCGATCGCGAAGCTGTAGGCATGTCGATCCCGTGGTCGGCGCCAGAAGTGCTCGCCGACGAGACCGCTGGCTCGATCGAAACCGAGGTGTGGGCGTTCGCCGCAACCGTCTACTCGCTGCTGGCCGGCCGTTCGCCCTTTGAAGTGCCGGGGGAGTCGAACAAGTCCGCAGACCTGATAAGTCGCATCAGCAAGGCACGCCCCCAGCCGATGAATCGAGGCGATGTGCCGCCGAGCCTCGAGCAAGCACTCGCTCGTGCAATGTCACGCAATCCGAAGAACCGGCCGGCAACAATCATCGAGCTCGTGCACGAGCTGCAGGCCGTCGAAACCGAACTCGGTTTGCCACAGACTCCCGTCGAAGTCGCTATGGACGAGTGGGCGCTCATGACTGTCGCCGATCTCGAAGATCGCACCAATGTGCGCGGGGCGCAGGCAGCGGTTTCATCGGTCGCCTCCCGTCGCCAAAAACGACGCGGTCCTGTGGATGACTCGTACAGCGCGATCGGCACCGTGCGCGACTCACGGCAGTTGCCGCGGAGCACAGGCACCCGACCGGTGCAGGCCGGGAGCGGGATGCGTGCCCTCACCTGGATCCTTGTGGCCTCTGCCGTATTGGTGATCGGTCTCGGGATCCTCGCGACGACTGTTCTGCTGCGTGCTGGCTCGAACGACATTCCGATGGTCAGCAATATCGGCGCAACGCTCGACGGAACCTCAGTTAAATTCACCTGGGGCGATCCCGGTATTAAAAGCTCGGACACTTACCAGATCGCGACGGGCTCTGGCCAGCCCGCGGTGCAGCAGCGAGACAGTAGCTTCGTCGTCGACGCGACACCGGGCGAACGGGTCTGCATCACTGTGACAGTCAACCGCGAGGGAAAGATCGGCAACCCGAGCGGTGAGAAGTGCACGGACGTGCCCGGCTGATGACGGCTCACGATGGTTAGGAAATGGCTGGCTGCCCACCGCTCAATCGCTATCAGCTCGCTAAGCGGCACGGTCATCACTGCCCTCGTGGTGACCGTTGCAATAGTTTCGAGCGGCTACACGGCCCAGCATGTCGCCCTGTCCGACGGCTCAGTCTGGGTTGCGAACAGCCGCCAACAGGCTATCGGCCGCGCGAACCCTGACGTGCTTGAACTGAACTCGGTGGTCTCAAGCACGGGCAGTGATCTCGACGTGTTGCAGAGCGGCGAGACGGTGATGCTGTTCGATCGCACCGAGTCGAAGATCGACATCGTCGACCCGGCGACCTCCAAAATATCCGAGAGTGTCCCGTTGCCCCCGAACCAGCCCGCGGTCTATCTTGCCGGCGACAACGTGGTCATTCTGGAACAGGGCACAGGCGAGGTGTGGATAGTCCCAAAGTCGGGTCTCGCTACATTCGATGCCGAATCTGACTCGACGCTGAGTTTCGGCACCGGCGCAGTGTTGAGCGTGGATCCCGACGGAATCCTGTACGCCTATTCACCGTCGACAAAACTTATCTACCGCGTGAACGCGGCATCCGCCGACTCAGTCGAGTCGAGCCAACCGGTGAACATTGCATCGCGAAGCACCACCCAGCTCAGCATAAGCTCGGTCGCCGGCCACTGGGCGGTGCTCGACGCCGACGCCAACAAGCTCTACCTCGACGGCCGCACAGTCGATCTGGCGGGCATCATGGGTGCTGGAACCGGTGCTGTGCTCCAGTTGGCGAGCACTGCCGGTGACCGAGTGCTTGTCGGCTATTCCGCTGGCCTCATCAGCGTGCCGCTCAGCGGCGCCACCGCAGTATCCCTCGTTGCTGGCGAATCGGGCACCGCTGCGCCGCCACTCGCCCTGGCCGGGTGCGAGTACGGCGCCTGGACAAACGGTAAAAGCTGGCGCCGCTGCGATTCCGAGGCCGGCGAGGGCACGAGCCAGACGCTCAAGCAGATGGTCGGCAACGCTCGGCTGTCGTTCATGACGAACGGCGATCGCGCCGTGCTTAACGACCGTCGTTCTGGCGCTGTCTGGGCTGTCCAACACACGGGTCAGCTCATCGATAACTGGGATGCCCTGATAGTGGCGGATAACACGCCGCCTCAAGACCAACAGAACAGCCAGGACATCCCGCCGCAGACCGAGAAGGTGCAGGAGCCGCCGATCGCTATCGACGACGCCTTCGGCGCGCGCCCCGGCCGCTCAACCGTGTTGCCGGTGCTACTCAACGACTACGATCCGAACGGCGACGTGCTGGTGATCAGCGACACGGATCCTCTCGATGAGGCGATCGGCCGGATCGACCTTATCAACCAGCGACAGCAGATCCAGCTGACGCTCACCGCCGCGGCATCCGGACACGTTAAGTTCTCGTACACAATCACCGACGGTCGCGGCGGAAGTGCTACCGCCAAGGTCGATGTCACAGTGAAAACCCCCAACGAGAACTCGCCCCCGGAACAGGTGCGCAATACCAAGGCGACAGTTCAGGCCGGCGGCCGCGTCACAACCCAGGTGCTGAGCGACTGGGTCGATCCCGATGGCGATCCGTTCTACCTCACCGCGGCCTCCGTCGCGGCGCCCGACTCGGTGTCGTCGCAGCCCGGAGGCTCGGTCGTCTACTCCGATTCCGGCAGCGGGGGCGACCTAAAACTCGTCACTTTAGTGGTCTCTGACGGTAAAGCAGAAAGTTCCGGCAGCGTCACAGTGACGGTCAAACCCGCCGGCCAGGTGCCGATCGTGACTGATCCCTTCGTGGTGCTCGTCTACGCGGGCCAGGATGTGACAATCTCGCCCCTTGATCACGTGCGAGGCGGTTCCGGCACGTTGAGACTAAATAGCGTGCCCGCCAAGGCTGACGTCACAATCACTCCGAGCTACGAATCCGGAACTTTCCGGTTTGAGAGTGATCAGATTCGCAGCTACTACGTGGAATATGTCGTCACCGACGGTTCGCTGAGTGTTAACGGCCTGGTTCGCGTCGATGTTGCCTCGCCGCCCGACGCGAATACCAAGCCGATCACGGTGCCCAAGACGGTGTTCGTCAAAACCCTCAGCAACGAACGTATCGATGTTGCCGGGACAGACGTTGACCCTGCGGGAGGCGTGCTGCTCGTCACGGGCATCATGAACCTGCCTGCCAACTCGGGGGTACGCGCAGAAGTTCTTGAGCAGAGGCTCGTTCGGGTGAGCCTCGAACAACCGCTGGACAACGGGCCAGTCAGTTTCAATTACCGCATCAGCAACGGCCTCGCCGAAGCCCAAGGGGTCATCACGGTGATCGAGATCCCGACCCCGACAAGAGTTCAGCCACCGATTGCCAATGACGACAGCGCTACAGTGCGAGTCGGCGAGGCCATCGACATCCCGGTGCTGGATAACGACGAGCATCCAGACGGGCTCGACTTGACCCTCCAGCCCAAGCTCGCCCAGGATCTGCCGCCAGATTCGGGCCTGCTGTTTGCCGCGGGCAATGTGCTGCGCTACCTCGCCCCCAATAAGAGCGGCAACTTCACAGCGGCCTACACGGTCACGGGGCCGGATGGCCAGGCGGCCACTGCGCTTGTCCACATCGCGGTTCGGGAAGCCGATGTAGCGACAAACAATGCCCCAGTTCCCGAGACAGTCACCGCTCGGGTGATTGCTGGCGAAACTGTCAGGATAACGATTCCGCTCGCCGGTATCGATCCCGACGGTGACTCTGTACAACTGCTCGGCCAGACCTCAAACCCCGAAAAAGGATCTGTGCTTGACCTCGAGTCGAACACAATCGTCTACCAAGCTGGTCAGTACTCGGCTGGAACTGACACGTTTACGTACGGCGTAATCGATTCGTTGGGCGCCCGAGCGACCGGAACCATCCGCGTTGGCATCAGCCCGCGCCTTGAGGGGGCTCGAAACCCTGTCGCAATAGTCGACGAAGTCACAGTGCGCCCGGGCGTGACGGTCTCGGTTCAGGTACTCGCGAACGATTCCGACCCCGACGGCAGCCCGCTGAAGGTCACCTCGGTGATTCCCAACGACCCCGTGACGACAGCCAAAATCGTGGGTGAGGTTGTGAACGTCACGCCGCCGCGAGTGTCGGGCACGTATGGCGTGATCTACACGATCGAGAATGACACCGGGGGCACCAGCCAGAACTTCATCCGCGTAACAGTCGATCCGAAAGCGCCACTGAGCAGGCCTGT
This sequence comes from Rhodoglobus sp., assembly GCA_040002635.1. Lineage (GTDB taxonomy): Bacteria > Actinomycetota > Actinomycetes > Actinomycetales > Microbacteriaceae > Rhodoglobus. Next base: position 12,805 of record JBDUDZ010000006.1, on the reverse strand, counting down.
GGCAACGGATAGCGTGCTCACCCTGTCGGACATCCTCAACCGGCCGAAAGTGACTGTCGACGTGCTCGGGCACGTTTTCTATGCCGATGGTGCAGACCGCTCGGTCGGGCTGTCGGTCTACAACGGCTACGGGGGCGTCGCACGCGTCACGCCCGACAAGCGCATTGAGGTGACGATCGGCGCCAAACGCCAGATCATTCCCTTCAAAGTCACCAACCCTCAAGACCCGTCGATCTTTACTTACGCGTTCATTCGCGTACCAGGCACGGACGACGCCCTGCCCCAGCTCGACAGGCGCGCCGCACCACTCAAGGTCAATAGTGAGCAGCAGCTTGTCATCGACCTCAACCAATACGTCATAGCGGTGGGCGGCAAGCAGGTGCGTCTTACTGACTCCAGCACCGTCGCCGCGACCCACTCCAATGGCGCCGCGCTCGTGCGCGACGACCACACGCTCGTGTTCACGTCGGCAGACAAGTATTTCGGGCCAGCGTCGATCTCATTCGAGGTAACTGACGGAACGACCGCAAGCGACCCGGGCGGGCGTACAGCGATTCTTGTGCTTCCGATCACAGTGGAACCGCGAGACAACCAACCACCCTCGTTCAACGGCGCGGTGATCTCTTTCGAACCAGGCGAACAGAAGGTCATTGACCTGCTGAAGCTCACCACCTATCCGTACCCGAACGACCTCAGCGAACTCGTTTACTCCGAGCTCGCCCCGTTGCCTGTCGGTTTCAGCTACACCCTGAGCGGAAGTCTGCTGACCCTGAAGGCGGATGACAGCGCGGTGAAGGGTACGCAGACGTCGATGACCCTCGGGGTGCGCGACGCACTTTCTGACGGCAAGGCCGGTCGCATCGATCTCTCAGTGGTTCAATCCACAAAGCCCCTCGTGAGGCCCGGGGACGATTCAGTTGTCGTCAAGCGCGGCACAACTGCCACTGTCGACGTACTCGCGAACGACCAGGCCACAAACCCCTTCCCCGAAAAACTTCGCGTGATAGACATTCGCGGTCTGAGCGGTGGCACAATCCCGGCCGGAGTCACGATCGTGCCGTCGGCGGATAAGAGCTCGCTTACCGTCACGATCGACCAGAGTGCCGCGCCGGGTGATGTGACGCTGCAGTACGAAGTGGCCGACGCCACGAATGATCCAGATCGCTACGTCTGGGGCACCGTCACGGTCTCGGTTCAAGACAGGCCCGACCCGGTAGCAAACATTGCGCCAACCGGGTTCGCCGATCATCAAATAACTATGCGTTGGAACGCCGGAGCATTCAATAACTCGCCGATCGTGGGCTACAAGTTGACAGCGACCAGCGGCACCACAGTCGTCTACTCGGCGGTCTGCACCGGCACCACTTGCGCGATCACCACCGCGGGTAACGGTCCGTCCAACGCGGTGAGCGTGACGGTGATCGCCACCAACGCGATCGGGGACTCCGACCCCGTGACGCTCGTTGACCCGGTGTGGTCCGACATCATCCCGCCGGCCCCGACTGTGCTGAGCTCCACTGCGATCGACCACGGCCTGCAAATACAGTGGAACTCGGTGACAACCCCCGTGGGCGGTTCGCCAGTAGATACCTACCATGTGCAGGTTGGCGGCTATACGGGCGACTTTGGCACGAGTATTTGCAGCGGCGGCACCTGCTCGATTGACACGACTGCGCAGGGCTGGACGCTCGACAACGGGGTGGCAGTCAACTACACGGTGAGCCCGCGTAACGCGGCATACACGGCCCTATCGGTGTGGAACTCGAGCGACCCGCGCACTGACGTGCCTGCCGGGCCGCCGATTGCCGTGGCATCGCCGCTCGCTACTACGACGAGCGACACGGCGGTGCAGGTTGATTGGCCAGGGGTGTTCTCAGAAAACGGCAGGCCGATCACCAACTACACGGCGGCGGCATACACCGGGACTGCGCCGACCTGCTCCGCAAACGGCGTGGTCAACGCGAACGGCGCGACGATCGCCGCGGCGGGCACCGGCACCTCGGCACAGTTGAACGGTCTTTCGGCGGATGGCACTTACACGCTGGTCGTCTTCGCCTACAACGGTCAGGGCTGCTCTGCGAGCCCCGCAGTTGTCGCCCACACCAAACCGGGAGTGATCACAGCTCTCTCCTTCGCCCTTGTTCCGAACGGGGCGGCCTACGACGTCGCGATCACCGGCGGTTCGATGGGTGGCACGGCGCTCACGAGCGACTACACCTTCTACTACGTACTTTCGGGCGGTAGCACGGTCGGCGGCGAACGGGGCCCGGTCGGCCTTGGCGCACCGCTCACGGCCGATGGTTCCGAGTACGGTCAGTCGATCAGTGTTCAGGTTCGCGCCTGCCGCACGTACGACTCCGGTGCGCTCTGCCAGGATTCGCTGTCCAGCATCATCGACACGACCCGGGTTGCGGTCGACCCGAACGCGACAGGAGTGCACTTCGTTTCTGACGGCAACCTGCTCAACGCGAGCGGTACGTTCAGCTGGACCGGCATGCCCACGGGCAACTACGACGCAGTCGAGGTCGCCTGCGGTAGCCAGCCGGGTGCGGGCACCTTCGTGCCCGCAAATACAGTGACGTCGTGCCACGCAGACGTAGGGCTTTTCCAGCAGCCTTACCTCACCGTGCGCGTAACCGCGAACGGAAGCCCCTACACGACCAGTTACAACGGGAACGATTACCAGTGAGCAGGGAAACACCATGACCATGACTTCGGAACAGGCGACCTGGTTCGCCGACATCTTCAACCGCCTTGTCGCAAATGTCGACCAGGTGCTTCTTGGCAAAACCTTCGTGATCCGGCTCGGCTTCACCGCGCTACTGAGCGAGGGGCATTTGTTGCTCGAAGACTTCCCCGGCACCGGCAAGACCTCGTTTGCTCGAGCGATAGCGCAGAGCGTGGCGGGCACGAGCAGCCGCATCCAGTTCACCCCGGACCTCCTGCCAGGTGACATCACTGGCGTGAGCATCTATGACCAGGGCAAGAAGGAGTTCGAGTTCCACAAAGGGCCGATCTTCGCGAACATCGTGCTGGCCGACGAGATCAACAGAGCGAGCCCCAAAACCCAGTCGGCCCTCCTGGAGGTCATGGAGGAAGCCCACGTCACAGTCGACGGCGTCACGCATCCGGTGGGCGCACCGTTCATGGTCATCGCAACGCAGAACCCTATCGAGCAGGCCGGTACCTACCGGTTGCCAGAAGCTCAGCTTGACCGTTTCATTATGAAAGCCTCGATCGGCTACCCAGACCACGCCTCGACGCTGCGTATTCTCGAAGGTGCAGGCAACAAAGCTCACGAGACAACCGTCCCACCGATCGTGACTGCGGATGTCGTCAGCGAGATGGGCCAGCTGGCCCGAACCGTGCATGTCGATCCCACGATCAATGACTATGTGAGTCGACTCGTCGAGGCCACAAGGTCAACGACCGAGGTACGACTCGGTGCCAGCGTCCGCGGGGCGCTCGCGCTTATCCGCACCGCGAAGACCCTCGCGGCGGCCAGCGGTCGCCACTACGTAATCCCAGACGACATCAAGGCCTTGACCGAACCCGTGCTCGCGCACCGGCTCGTGATCGATCCTGAAGCCGAGTTCGACGGAGTCACGGCCTCGAGCATCATGGGCCAGATCCTCATCGAGACCCCGCCACCGAGTGAGCGGCAATCGGTGTAATGGCGGCAGCGAAACCCCCAGTTATCGAGTCGAAGCCCACGCGGTGGTCGGCTCGCGGTTCGGGGAGCGCAAAATCTGCGATCCTCGGGTCCGCGTCGAGCGCGGGGCGTTTCGATTCGCAGTCTGGTACCGGCTCCACTGGGCTCACCAACGCCCGCACGCGCATAGTCGGCGACCGCACAGGTCTTCTTGCCGACGCTGTGATCGCCACTGTCCGCTTCGCGGCAGCGGCGCGCGGCATTACCGTGCACGCATTCGGGCGGGTGGCCACCGTGGTCACCCCATTGGGCTGGGTGATCTTCGCCTTCATACCGTTGGCCCTTGGTGCTGGCTATTCACTCGGTTGGCTGGAGCTTGTCGTGGTCGGCTGGGCCTGCGCCGCCCTGGCCGTCATAGCGGTCGTTTACCTCATCGGTCGCAGTTCGCTCGTCATCCACCTCAGGGTGGCGCACAACCGTGTTGTGGTCGGTGAGGCCGCCACAGGCGAAATCGTGGTCACGAATCCAGCGCGCACCCGCAGTCTCGGGCTGACGGTCGAGATACCGGTGGGAGCAGGCCTCGCCGAAGTAGCCGTCGCAGGCGTGCGCGGCGGCGCCCGCATATCGCACGAATTCAGCATCCCGACCGGTCGCCGGGGAGTCATCCAGATTGGACCAGCCCGGACGGTTCGGGCCGATCCGGTCGGCGTTGTCCGCCGCGAACACGTCTGGACCGGCGCCGAGGATCTCTTCGTGCACCCGCGCACCATTGGAATACCCAGCATGAGTACGGGCTTCATCCGCGACCTCGAAGGCAATCCCACTCGCGACCTGTCAAACAACGACGTCTCGTTTCACGCGTTGCGAGAATACGTGCCGGGTGACGAGCGACGTTACATCCACTGGAAGTCAACGGCGAGAACTGGCAGCTACATGGTGCGGCAGTTCGAGGAAACCCGGCGCAGTCACCTGGTTATTGCGCTGAGTCTGGCGAGCACCGACTACGAGTCAGACGAAGAGTTCGAGATGGCGGTCAGCGTCGCCGGATCGCTGGGGGTGCGCGCGATCAGGGATGCCCGCACAGTTACTGTCGTCGCCAGCGAGACCACGCCCGAGTTCGCAAAGCGGAAAGTTTTTGCGGTGCGAGTTATGTCGACGCTCACTCGCACGCGCCTTCTCGACGACCTGGCCTTAGTCGAGCACTCCGAGACGGCGCTGAGCATCGGCGATGTTGCGCGGGTGACAGGGGAGCAGGCCGGCGGCGTGTCTGTGGCCTTCCTGGTCTGCGGTTCTGGTGTGACGTCGCAGGAGTTGCGTGCGGCATCCACCAAATTCCCGCTCGGCGTCGAAGTGGTCGCGGTCGTCTGCGATCCGAACAGGCCGCCCGGGTTGCGCCGCGTTGCCGGGCTTAGCGTGCTGACTATCGGGTATCTGGATGACCTGCAGAAGTCTCTCTCGCGGTCGGCGGCCACATGAGCGCCGTCGACGCCGATCTCGATGCCACCCGCAAGCACGGCGCGCCCGTGCGCGTCGGTGAGAATCGCACCGCTGCGCTGCCGCGAAATCGCGCGCGCCTCGCGCCGGTGTTCGTCATTGTCAACACCACGATGCTGTGGCTCGCCACGATTATCGCCACCTCCGCGCTGTGGCCGATCTACCGAGACTCCGCCCTGGTCGTACTTGTGGCAGTTGCCCTGGTCGTCGGATCGGCCGTCGCAATCGCGGGCGCGATCCTGCGCTGGGGTTCACCGGTCGTCATGCTCGCGACGATCATCGCGTTCCTGGTAGTCGGAGTTCCTGTCGCAGTCCCCACGAAGGCACAGTATGGCGTTTTCCCTACATTCGAGGGTCTGCTCGATCTTGTTACGGGAGTCGCACTCTCCTGGAAGCAATTGCTCACCATTTCCCTGCCGGTCGCCGACTACCAGGCGCTTCTGGTGCCCGCACTCGTCCTCGTCCTCGTCACTGTCGTAGTTGGTCTCACTATCGCCTTGCGTGCACGCCGCGGTGAACCCGCGGTGCTTGCCCCGATAGCGCTGTTTATCCTCGCTACCGCCTTTGGCCCCAACTTCCCAAGCCGCCCCCTTGATGCCCCGATTGCCCTGCTCGTCGTGGTGTTGCTCTGGATCACGTGGCTGCGGTGGTATCGCAGGCGGGCGGCGATCCGACTTCTTCTGAACCAGTCCGCAGCGGCCACGGGTGCCGCCGTAGTCAGTCCTCGCGGGGAGCCCGGCTTGCCCGGGGTGCGGACCACGCTCGCCACACTGCTCATCCTGGCCATCGCATCTGCGGGCGCGGTCGCCATAGTGGGATGGCTACCGCCGACCGCCGACCGGACGGTGCTGCGTACAGCAATCCAGCCACCTTTTGACCCGCGAAACTACGTGAGTCCACTTTCGGGATTTCGCAAGTACTTCACGGAGCCCACAGTAAGCAGTGTTCTTTTTAGGGTGACTGGCTTGCCGAAGGACGGCCGCATCAGAATCGCGACAATGGACACCTACGACGGCGTCGTCTACGCGGTGGGCAGCAGTGCGCTCACGAGCGAATCGGGATCTTTCACACGGGTACCGTCGGCATATGACCAGTCTGGAGTGAAGGGTGACCACGTCACCCTTGGGGTCACTATCCACGACTACTCGAGTGTGTGGCTGCCCACGGCGGGTAAATTTGAGTCGGTCGATTTCTCGGGGACTCGCGCGGGAGCCCTTCGGGATGCCTTCTACTACAACGACGTGTCTGGCACGGCAGCCGTGATCGGTGGAGTCGAATCCGGTGATTCCTACACGCTCAAAGCTGTGCTTCCGGATCAGCCCACCACGTCAGAAATTTCTACCTTGCAACCCGGTTCCGCGACGGTGCCGAAGGCGAAAAGCGTGCCGGACGCCCTCACCGCGAAACTCGAGGAGTATGTCGGCAAGGTGCAGGGGGCGGGGCCGCGGCTGGCCGCCATGCTCTCTGGGCTTGCCGCTGAGGGGTACATCAGCCATGGCATAGGAGCCGACGAGCCCGCGAGCCGATCCGGCCACGCCGCCGACCGAATTTCCGAACTTATGACGGCGCCGCGCATGGTTGGCGATGCCGAGCAGTATGCCGTCGCGGCCGCGCTGATGGCCGATGACATTGGATTCCCGACCCGAGTGGTCTTTGGGTTCGTGCCGTCGGGTGGCACTGTGACAGGGGCCGATGTGTCGGCCTGGATCGAAGTAAACACCGCGCAGTACGGCTGGGTGACAATCGATCCGACGCCGCCCTTCCGCGAGATTCCGCCCGAGCAGCCCGAAGATAACACTCAAGTCACCCGCCCTCAGACGATTGTGCCTCCGCCGGTCACGCAGTCGGAAACCTTCGATCGCCCGTCTACACCCGATACTCAACAGGACCTTCCGCCCGATCTCGACCAAGTGCTGCAATTCGTGCTCGGATTGCTGCGGGTGGGTGCCTGGGTGCTCGTCGGCGTCGCGATAGTGCTCGCGCCCTTCATAGTGGTGATTGCGGCGAAGTTGCGTCGTCGTCGTCTGCGCCGCAGCGCGCCGAACATTGTCGACCGGATCAGTGGTGGATGGCAGGAGTTTGAGGACTCGGTGATCGACCATGGCATCAGCCCCGCGGCATCCGCGACTCGCAGTGAAGTGGCGTCGATCGCTGGTGGGCAGCAGTCCCAGGTGCTAGCTGCAGTGGCCGACCGCGCAGTGTTCTCGCCGGGCGAGCCGGATGCGGCCGACGCCGACAGCGTGTGGCGTGCAGTTGATGAGCTCGAAGCGTCCCTCGATGAGGGCCTCACGCGCTGGCAGCGGATCGCTGTGCGGATCTCTCTTCGATCGCTCGGTGGTTATAGTGTCAGGACCCTGTTCCGAGACAAGAGGAATGCCCCGTGATCTGCTCTTATTGCGGCACTGACCTCCCCATGGGGGCGATGTTCTGTGGCGAATGCGGGCGTCCGGTCGCGGCCAGGGCAGCGGCGCGCGGCGGCTCCAAATCGACGGCGAATGAGGCGGCAACAACAACGCGTTGGCCCGCTTCGGTGGCCGAACACCAGCCCGAAGATGCCCCGGCAGATGCGCGACGACAGCCCCGCACGCCTGCAGCAACCGAGGTGACCACGCCCGCACTTGTCGAACCGCCACGCGCATCAGATGCAGTTCTCGCCACACCACCAGCCTCGTACCTACCCCCGCCCAAAACGTCTGGGTGGGCCCCCGAGGCTGAGGCGGCGCGAGAGGCTGCTGCTGCTGCGGAAGCGGAGCGCGAGGCTGCTGCTGCGGAGGCGGCGCGAGAGGCTGAGGCGGAGCGCGAGGCCGCTGCTGCGGAAGCGGAGCGCGAGGCTTCTGCTGCGGAAGCTGAGCGAGAGGCTGAGGCGGAGCGAGAGGCTGAGGCGGAGCGCGAGGCCGCGTTGGTGGCTGACCGTGCGGCTGAGGCTGAGGCTGAGGCTGCTGCGGAAGCGGAGCGCGAGGCGGAGGCTGAGGCTGCTGCTGAGGCGGAGCGCGTGGCGGAGGCGGAGCGAGAGGCTGCTGAGGCTGAGGCTGAGGCTGCGTTGGAGGCGGAACGTGAAGCTGCTGCTGCTGCTGCTCAGGCGGAGCGCGAGGCAGAGGCTGAGGCCGAGGCGCACCGTCAGGCGGAGGCCGCGGCGGAGGCGGAGCGAGAGGCTGCTGCGGAGGCAGCGGCCGAAGCAGAGAGAGATGCCGCAGAGCGGGCCGTCGACGAGGCGCGTGCTGTCGAGGAGCAGGAGTTGTTGCTCGCCGACGAGCGAGCCAACGCCGCAAGCGAGGCGCACACCCATGCGTTGCTGGGCTTCGCTGGATCCGATGTTGTCGTGCACGACCTCCTTGATACGCCCGGCGCCGAAAACTGTGCCGAGTGCGGCTCGCCGCTGGCAGAATCCGATATTTTTTGCGGAGTCTGTGGTCTCGTGCGCAGCAGCGTTGCGACAGCCGCTGGCCGCAGATCCGATACCGTCGCGTACGACCCCTTTCCGTGGGGGCTTCCGAGCGCCACAGACGTCGTTTCCACCGACGATGCGCCCGCGCCGCCGGACGAGAACTTCGATGACGGCCTTGATCTGGAGCAGACTCGGATCGTCGACCATAGCCTTCGCGGCGACCGTTTCGTACTGCAATTCAGCACGGGCGAGAGCGTGAGCGTGTCGGGCACTGGGCTTATCGGTCGCAATCCAGTAGCCGAACCAGGGGAGTACTTCGACACACTCGTGACGATCGTTGACCCCGGCAAGTCCGTGTCGAAGACCCATCTGGAATTCGGACAGGATTCTGGCGCCTTCTGGGTAAGCGATCGCTTCTCCGCAAACGGCACGGTCATTCGTGAACCTGACAGACCCACGCGACGTGGTGACGCCGGCAAGCGCTACCGGCTGGTTCGCGGCACCAGAGTAGACATCGGTGAGCAGTTCTTCATAGTGAGTTGACAGCTCCCTCCAGACAAGAAGATCGCCGCCGAGTCCACGAAACTCCAGACGTGCCCGGTGCTGCGCACCACAGCTGATTCGATATCCGCGTGGCAGGCACCGAGAGCACCCGCATAGTGGCACCGCGACCGCCTGAGCCCCGGCCCCCGTTTCGGCTGCCGATATTTGCCACGATCGCCCCGATGATCGCGGCGATCGTCATGTGGAGAATAACCGGGTCGCCGTTTGCCCTGATGTTTGCGGCACTGGGCCCAGTAACTGCAGTTGCGAGCCTCGCCGACTCGCGAGTTGGGTCGCGTCGCGCGCGCGCCCGGCAGCACAGTCGGTTTGAGCTGGAACTGCTCGAGGCGCGCGGTCAGATTGCCTCGGAGCACGCCCGGGAGCGGCTCTCCGCGGCCGAGGTGACCCCGACGGCGCGCGCGATAGTCGGGCGTACCGGCGCCGACCCCTATCGATGGCGGGCGACTACCGATCGCGAGGTTTCGGTTTGCGTTGGTGTTGGCGTGGTGGGCAGCGACGTTGAGGTGGAACGAGTCGCGGGCAACGAGGCGCCGGCGTTCGCTGCTGCACTTGCAGAACTTGCGTCAATGGCATCCGTTCTCGACGCCGCACCAGTTGCAGTAGATGCGCGACTGGGTATTGGGGCATTCGGGCCGGCCCCGCTCGCGGCCGCTGTGGCTCGTGCTCTGGCGCTCCAGCTTGCGTGGACGCTGTCACCCGCCAAGCACTGGTTGCGCGGTGCGGAATCCGATTGGATGTCGTTGCTACCGCATCCGAAAAAAGTCGGCGCTCTGCGAGCAGGTACGGTCGCCGAGTTCGGCATCGTGGGTGAGGATCGCGCGCTCATCACGATCGCGGCGGCCGGCGCCGAGGCGCTGCTGCCTGGCTCTTGTGGCGTCGTGCTCAGGGTAGGCGGCGAGGAAGGCTCGGCGATCCTGCAGCATCCCGACCGCGCTCAGCGGCGATCGGTGCGGGTCGAACCACTCTCGCTCAACGAAGCAGGGGACTGGGCATTGTTGGCGTCGATCGAGGCGGCGCGAGAGGGTATCGCGACCCTGGAGTCGCTGCTGCCCTCGGAGGTGAGGCTTGGTGAACTGCCGCGCGGATCGACGGAGGGCCTCGCGTGCGCAGTTGCGGCCGACGGGGAAGGGCCAGTTGCGCTCGACCTCGTCGCACAAGGTCCGCACGCCGTGATCGGCGGAACGACAGGCAGCGGTAAGAGCGAGTTGCTCATCTCCTGGATCGTGGCGATGGCGGGTGCGCATCCCCCGGAGCAACTGACATTTCTGCTCGTCGATTTCAAGGGTGGGTCGGCGTTCGCGTTGCTTGGAGCGCTGCCGCACACCGCGGGCATTATTACCGACCTCGACGCCGCGCAGGCGGCCCGCGCGCTTGCGAGCCTGCGTGCAGAACTGCGCTATCGGGAGCGAATGCTGGCAGATGCGGCCGCCCGCGACGTCGACGACCTCCCGGGTCTTCCTCGGCTCGTCATCGTCGTCGATGAGTTCGCGGCGATGCTCGTCGATCACCCCGACCTGCATGCTCTCTTCGCCGACATCGCTGCGCGGGGGCGTTCACTCGGCGTGCACCTCATCCTGTGCACTCAACGTCCTGCTGGCGTGGTCCGCGACGCCGTGCTCGCCAATGCCGACCTGCGGATCTCGCTGCGCGTGAACAATCGCGCAGACAGTTCGGCTGTCGTTGGGTCGGATGCCGCCGCGTCGATCCCCGCGCTGGCCCGTGGTCGTGGCATCCTCGCGCCGGCCGACTCCCCGCCGCGCCTCGTCCAGTTCGCCATTGCGAGCCCCGCCGATGTGGATGCGGCAGCGCGCTTCTGGCCGGAGTCGCAGCCCATCCGTCGACCGTGGTGCGATCCGCTGCCCACGATCGTTCCGCTGCAATCGCTCGACGCTGGCGCGGGTATTGCCTTCGGACTGCTTGATCTTCCCGGCGAGCAGCGCATTGACGTGGCAGTGTGGCATCCCATCGCGGACGGTCACATCCTGGTGCTGGGCGCGCCCGGCAGCGGCAAGTCGACGGCACTCGCGGCGTTCGGCGCACATATTCACCGCCCGGGTGCTGAGGATGGCGTAGCGCCCGTGGTCTGGCTCCCCGCGACAGTCGATGCTGCGTGGGACATGCTTGCGCAACTCGCAGAAACACGGGATCGAATCGTGCTCGTCGACGACCTTGATTCATTGCTGCCCAGGATCCCCGCCGACCACCGCGCGACCTTCGTTGACCGCCTCGCGGCGCTTCTTCGTGACGGCCCGGCTCGCGGCATCCGCCTGGTGCTCGCTGCCCAGCGCCTCGCGGGCGAGGTGCAGTCGCTCGCCGCGCTGGCGCCGATCCGCCTGCTGCTTGCCCAGTCATCTCGACAAGAGTTCGTGCTCGCCGGCGGGGATGGCGCACAGTATGTCGAGGGTTTGCCGCCGGGCGGAGGCACCTGGCGAGGCGCCCGGGTGCAAGTGGCCACGGGTGCGCCGCGCCGGCCTGACGACAGCCCGGCTTTGGTCGCAGCGGCAAGCGGCAGACCGTTGGCGATAGTGAGTTCGCGCGCGGCGGCGCTTGCAGGCAGGTTGCAGTCGATTGACCTGTCTTCGGTGATCGGCGACCCGGCGGCGCAACTTGCGCTCGACAGCCGCGCGGTTCTGGGCGATGTCGACGAGTGGCAGTCGCGGTGGGGTGCGATCGCGGCGCTGCGGCCGATTGCCGATATCTTGTTCGACGGGTGCAGCGTCGCCGACTACCGGGCGCTCACTCGGTCTCGGGAGTTGCCGCCCCCGCTGACCGGCGTCGACATGGCCTGGCGGCTCGAGCCAGATGGCACGGCGAGCCGGGTGCGGCTGCCCGCGAGCTAGTCGCCTCGCTAGCGCCTAGGCCAGCGCGTCCGCGAGGGCGAGGTGCCCGAGGCCGTGAGCGTTGGCAACCGGCTCGTTGACGACCGTGCCGCCCAACGTGTTGAGGCCAAGGGCCAGTGCTGGATCCGCGATGAGGGCCGCTTTCCAACCCAGGTTCGCGATTGCCCGCACGTAGGGCATCGTCGCATTGGTTAGCGCATAGGTCGACGTGTTCGGCACGGCGCCAGGCATGTTCGCGACACAGTAAAAGAGCGAGCCGTGCACGGTGAATGTGGGCTCGGCATGGGTTGTCGGCCGGGTGTCGGCGAAGCAGCCGCCCTGATCGACAGCGATATCGACGAGAACGCTGCCAGGCTTCATCCTGGAAACAAGGTCGTTGCTCACGAGTTTCGGTGCCTTGGCGCCAGGCACAAGCACCGAGCCGATCACCATGTCTGCGGTGAGCAGTGCGCGCTCGATCTCGAATCCGTTCGAGGCGATGGTGCGCACCCGGCCCGCGTAGAGCGCATCCAGCTCACGCAGACGCTGGATGTTCGTGTCGAGCACTGTGACATCCGCACCCAGTCCGACGGCAACCGATACCGCGTTGGTGCCGGCGACCCCACCACCGAGCACGACGACCTTCGCCGGATGGGTGCCGGGTACACCGGGGACGAGCAACCCCGGCCCTCCGTTCGGCTTGAGCATGACATTCGCGCCAACTATCGGCGCGAGCCGCCCGGCGACCTCGCTCATCGGCGCCAGCAGCGGCAGCGCCCGCGATGGGAGTTGCACTGTCTCATAGGCGATCGCGGTCACCGAGGCCGCGAGCAAGGCTTTGGTGAGTTCAGGTTCGGCGGCGAGGTGCAAGTAGGTGAACAGCAGCAGGTC
>JBDUDZ010000005.1:0-22491 GCA_040002635.1 Rhodoglobus sp. | reverse complement strand
CGAGCGCCCGGCCCAATGAAACAGCATCGTGTAGCCGCACACGATCTCCAGCTTCAGCGCAGAGTGAACGAGCGGGTAGAGGCGCGCGACAGCGGCGATGAAATTATCGAACTGCGTCCAGTCGGTGCTAGTCGTCTCGAGGTGTGACACCGTCGGAATTCTGACCAGCTCGCGCAGGTTGGCGAGGGCCCCACCTTTGGGCGCAGCGGCGGTGGTCATCATCCGACTGTATCCCCTGGATATCTCTAGCTCTGCATGATGAAGTAGCCCACGATGCAGGCAACCGAGAGCAGGATGAGCCCCCAGAGCGGCGAGCTCCAGCTGCGCCGTGCGCGTGCCAATCGCACGAGGTAGACCAGGGTCGTGACCGCCACAGCGGCGACAGTGCCGACGAGAGCGAAGGCGAAACCGCCTTCGAGATTGTCGGTCACCCCACTGGAGTCGCCGCCGCCCACACCGAAGAGGTAGAGCGCGTAGACAACGAGGAAGCCGATGAGCAACTCCACGACAAGGATCACCAGGCCCACGAGTGTGTCGAGCGCGCGATCAGCGCCGTCGAGCCGCCCACGCCTCGCTGCAGGTCCGGCGAAGTTCTGGTTGAGGGACATGGCCTCAGCCTAGGCCTCTGCCTCACGGTCGCGCTAAAGGGTAGTACCGCCGCTGTGCCGCGGGAAGGCCGCACCGGTTAGGCTCGTAGGCGATGAGTGCCACCTACCCGACTCGCACCCGCCGCACGGCCCTTGCGCCGGCGATCCTCGCCGTCATCGCACTTCTCATCGGGGTCGCGGTGATCGACGACGGCGGCTTCGTCATAGTTCGGTACGTCGTGTCTATCCTCGCGCTGATCGTCGTGGTTTTCGCGTGGCAGGCGCGACAGTGGTGGTGGATCATCGGCCTGGTGCCGATCGCCGTGCTGTGGAATCCGGTGCTTCCCATCGACCTCGGCCAGCCCGACCTGTGGCTCGGATTGCAGTACATCGCGGCGATCGTGTTTCTTGCGGCGGGCATCCTGATCAAGGTTATTGACGACCAAAAGCGCGTGTGATGCACTTCCGACACCCGTTGTCGGTGGTTTCGGCGTAGAATCTGGTTCAGCATCGGCTGAGCCCACCAATCGCATCGCGATTGGGTCTGGACAACTCGGGTCGGTGTCGTCAGCCCGACCACCGCTCGGATGGCTCACCCGCATAGCACCCGCGCCGGTCCACACCCGGCGCTAGGAGAATCACTTTGGCCCAAGAGCGCGCACAATCGGGACAGGCCGAGCCCGGCCAGCGCAAACGTCGGCGAACCAACGGCACGCAGCAGCGCGACAGCGGATCGTCGCAGCAGCGACAGAATTCGTCAGGCACTCGCCGTAAGGGGCGCCCAGGTGACGACATCGGCGTCATCCCCGTGCTGGCTCGCGCCGCGCGCGAAGTCGAGACAGCTGTTCAGAAGGGACCGCTAAAACCCGCCAACCGCGCGCGGTTCCAGGTCGCGACACTTCTGCTGCGCGAGGAACGCGCTCGAGTCAAAACCGACAAGTCGCTCACCGACGCCGAGCGCGCGAACGAGCAGAAACGTCTCGATGGGCTGGCGGGCATTCTCGCCAAGACCGCCGCTCGTGACACGAGCCTTATCGCGATGTTGGCTGATGACGCACCGGTGACGTCGGCCGCGAAGGCGCTTCGCCGAGACCTGCTCATTGCGGCAGGCGTCGAGCTCAGCCCCGACGAACTCATCATCACCACGGAGCCGAAGCTGATTGACAAGCAGGTCGAGAAGCAGGTGGTGCCGGCGTCGGTGCGGGCGATGCAGATGTCCAATCCGTTCCTTGCTCCCGACTTCAGCGCCGTCGCGGCAAAACCTGCCGCCATCAACCGTCTCGGCAACTGGGAGCTCATCGAGCCGCTGTTCCGCTCGTTCGAGTACGGGGCGGGCGGGGGCGCGGCAACCATGGACCTGCCGGAGGCCACCACGCTGAAGACGACCGGCGAACTCGAGATGATGCGCCACCAGGCGCGATTCATTGAGGAGGTCAAGCGCGGTCACCGCACCTTCCTGCTGGCCGACGAACCGGGGCTCGGCAAGACCGCGCAGGCGCTGCTGGCGGCCGCGGCATCCAATTCGTACCCGCTGTTGGTCGTGGTGCCTAACGTCGTCAAGACGAACTGGGCGCGCGAGGTCGAACTCTGGACTCCGGGCCGCACCGCCACTGTCGTGCACGGCGACGGCAAAGATGTCGACGCGTTTAGCGACGTCGTCATAGTCAACTACGAGATCCTCGACCGGCACGTGGGTTGGCTCGGCCGTTTCGGCTTCAAGGGCATGGTCGTCGACGAGGCGCACTTCATCAAGAACCTCAAGTCGGAGCGCTCCAAGCATGTGCTGGCCCTGTCGCGCAGCATTCGGGCTACCTATCCGAAGGCGTTGCTGATGGCGCTCACCGGCACCCCCCTCATCAACTCGATAGAAGACTTCCGCGCGATCTGGCAGTTCCTCGGCTGGATCGACGACAAGAAGCCGCTGCCGCAGCTCATGGAAAAGCTCGAAGACACCGGTCTGACTCCTGCCGATTTCGGGTTCTTCTCCGAGGCGCGGCGCGCTGTTGTCGACATGGGTATCGTGCGGCGAAAGAAAGTGGATGTCGCAGCCGACATCCCCGCCCGGCGGATCGCCGACATCCCGGTGGAACTTGACGACGATCTCGGCCGCTCTATCCGTGCTGCTGAGGCGGCGCTCACGGCCCGCCTCGTGGAGCGGTTCACGCGCGTGCGCGGCATCAAGCCCGACGCGAGCGACGAAGAACTGATCCGCGTCGTCGCGCACGCCGAACTCGAAGAGTCGAAGGGCGCAACGACGGGGGAGAACGTCTTCACCATGGTGCGCAAGATCGGCCAGGCTAAGGCCACGTTGGCGGCCGATTACACGGCGCAACTTGCGCGTGCCGTCGGTAAAGTCGTATTTTTCGCCAAGCACATTGACGTGATGGATACTGCGGAAGAGCATTTCGCAAAGGTGGGGCTCAAGTCGGTCTCGATCCGTGGCGACCAGAGCGCCAAGGCTCGCCAGGCAGCTATTGACTCATTCGACGCCGATCCGGAGGTCGCGGTCGTCGTGGCCTCGCTGACCGCTGCGGGTGTCGGGCTAAACCTGCAGGCTGCCTCAAACGTGGTGCTCGCCGAGCTGAGTTGGACGAGCGCCGAGCAGACCCAGGCAATCGACCGAGTGCACCGCATCGGGCAAGAGCTTCCGGTGACGGCTTGGCGCATTATTGCGGCGCACACCATCGATGCCCGCATCGCCGAGCTCATCGACAGCAAGGCCGGCCTCGCCGCGCGCGCACTGGACGGGTCAGACGAAGAGGTTGCGGCCGAGTCGAACATCCAGCTCGAGGCATTGTCGAGCCTGCTGCGTGACGCGCTTAACGAACGCTAACCTGCGGGGGCGCGTGTGACGAGCCGCTCGATAGCCGCCACCGGGATCGCCAGCCAGTCGGGTCGGTTGCGCGCCTCGTACACAGTCTCGTAGAGGGCTTTGTCCAACTCAAAAGCATCGAGCAGCGCCCGGTTTTGCACGAGGTTTTGGCCGGATGCCGCGGCGTACCCTTCCTCGAAGGCAGCCCGAGCGCGGCTCGCCCACACCCGCGCGCGGTGCGCGGCCGGTGCATCCACACCCGCCGACACCGCGATGGAGCCGGCCACGTAGTCGAACGACCGCAGCATCCCGGCGACATCGCGCAGCGGATTGTCGAGGCGTGAGCGTTCCGGCATCGGCCGCAGGGGCTCGCCCTCGAAGTCGACGAGCACCCAGCTTCGACCGGGCACTCCGAGCACCTGTCCGAGATGCAGATCGCCATGGATGCGCTGCTGGTAAGGCCAGTCAGCCGTTCTCGCCGTCGCGAACACCGCCTCGATCGCTGCCGCGTGTGTGGAAAGTGCAGGCACTTCGGCGATCGCTGCGGCGAGACGGCCGTGCATCTCGGTTATTGTCGCGGCGATGTCGTCGGTGGTCGCCGGCCTCGTAGGCATCGCTACGGCGAGCGTGCCGTGCACCCCTGCGGTGGCGACCCCCAGGGCGTATGCCTCAGTGCTGAAGTCGCGCCCGTCTGCCGCGGAATCCAGCGCGATACGCCAGGCATCTTCTGCTGCAGGCAAGAACTCCTGCGCGAATGCGAGGTGACCACGTGCGCGTCCCGTGGGCTGCCCGCGATCGTCCCATTCGGCTAGCACGTGGCCCGTTGGGCGTGGCACAGCATCCGATCCGGCGGCCGCGAGCGCGGTTTGCAACTCGACGTCGGGGTTCTCTCCGTGGTGGATGGCGCGGAACAGCTTGAGGATCACGGGTGCGGCGGCCGAGGCATCCGACTCGAAGATGATCGATGTGTTTGATTGCTCCCCGGTAAGCACACGGGAATGCAGCGCCGCAGTTGGTTTGTCGCCCGGAGAGCGACTGCCGATCACCCAGGTCTTGTCGCCGGTGACTTCGTGCTCGCGCAGGATGAAGTCGAGGAGCGCGGATGCGTACTCGGCGTCGTGCGGCCCGTCGTAAAGGTGTCGCCCGTTCAGTTCACCAATCGAGGTTCCCGCATCGTTTGACTGCGTTGCGCGGTAGACGATCGGCACCTGGTAGAGCGCGGGCTTGCCGACGGTGTGGTCGAGGAAGAGATGGGTGACGAGTTCTACGCCGGGAGCTTGTGCTGGCATCGTCCAGCCGCCGATTCGTTCGAGCAGCGGCAAGGCGCCCTTGTTGGCGTACCAGCGTTGGTTCGCCACCCAAGAGCCGATCATCTCCAACTCGGCTGAAGAGTTTGGCGACCACGAGCCCGCAGGCGGATCGACAGGCGTCTGCGCCCGCGGGAATGTCATTCTCCAGAGTAGGCACTCATGCAGTGCCCCGGTCAAGGCCTTGCGCAGTGCGGCGGGTTGGTAGCGGCAGAGCGTGCAAGCTGTAAGACTCTTCCCGGTGGACATCATGCTCGTCGTCGCGCTGGTCATCGCACTGGCTCTCTTTTTCGACTTCACGAACGGGTTCCATGACACGGCGAATGCCATGGCGACACCGATTGCTACCGGGGCCCTCAAGCCCAAGGTGGCAGTCGCGATCGCCGCAGTCCTCAACCTCGTGGGTGCGTTTCTCAGCACCGAGGTGGCGAAGACAATCAGCGGCGGGCTCATCCGCGAGGGCGATGGTGGCGTTCGGATCACGCCCGTACTGGTCCTCGCCGGCCTCATCGGCGCGATCGTCTGGAACCTCGTTACGTGGCTGCTCGGGCTTCCATCCTCGTCGAGCCATGCCCTTTTCGGCGGTCTCATCGGCGCGGTGATGGTGGGCGCGGGATTCGGCGCGATTGACGGGGGAGTGCTCGTCTCGAAGATCCTGATCCCGGCGGTGCTCGCCCCCCTCACTGCGGGTTTCGTGTCATTCATCGCCACGAGGATCGCGTACACAATCACCAAAAAACGGGAGCGGGATAACTTCAAGATCGGCCAGGTCTTCACGTCGTCGCTCGTCTCGCTCGCCCACGGCACGAATGACGCCCAGAAGACGATGGGGGTCATCACCCTCACTCTCATTGCGGCCGGACTGCAGCCCACGGGAAGCGGACCAGAGCTGTGGGTGATCGTGGCCTGCGCCTTGGCCATAGCGATCGGTACCTACACCGGTGGCTGGCGCATCATCCGCACGCTCGGCAAGGGCATCACCGACATCGAGCCCGCACAAGGCTTTGCCGCGGAGGTGGCGACAACAGCAACGATCTTGGCGTCGACGAATCTCGGCTTCGCGCTCTCCACGACACAGGTTGCTTCCGGATCGGTCATCGGCACTGGCGTGGGCCGCAAGGGCGCCTCGGTGAGATGGCGCACTGCCGGCCGCATTGCACTCGGTTGGCTCATCACCCTCCCGGCGTCCGCAGTGGTTGGGGCAGCCGCGGCGTTCGTTGCCGGTCTGGGTTTGTGGGGAGTCGTGCTCGATGTGGTGCTCGCCGCCGCCGCGATCCTCGTGATCTTTGTGCGCTCGCGTCGCAGCCATGTCGACCATCGCAACCTTCACCTGCCCGTGCCAGGCAAATTCGTGCGCCCCAAGAAACGCAAGACTGTGGCGGTGCGGTGATGGTCAACTGGCAGGCGTTCATCGTGGTCGTGGTTGCCGCGATCGTCGCGGCGTGCTTACTCGTCACGCTGTTTTCCACGGCACTGCGGGTAGGCGATGGTGCTGCACCATGGCGCCGCCTCGTGGCGGTGTCGCTCTACGTGCTGTGTGGGCTCGTCGTGTGCTTTGGGCTGTACCTAATAGTGCCCGCACTGCACGGCGGCTGAGAGTCAGTTGTAGAAGTTCCGCGGCCGCGACCGCGCCGGTCGGCGAGCGTAAAGTGGCATTTCATGGACACGCCACAAGCGACCGACGTCAGCAGCACCGACGGCATCAGTACCGACACCGCACAGGACATCGCGGGCGACGAGAACTCGCCCTTACGAGCCTATGAACGAGCTCTCGAGTTGACGGAGGGTTCGCGTGACGAAACCGACTCGCTGGGGTCGATGGCTATTCCGGCAGACGCGTATTGGGGAATCCATACCGCACGTGCGCTGGAGAATTTTCCTATCACGCGCAGGGCAATCTACAACTACCCCGACTTGATCCATGCGCTCGCCCGCGTGAAACAGGCAGCGGCACGTGCCAACGTGGAGATCGGCGTCCTCGATGCCGACAAAGGCGCGGTTATTGAGCAGGTGTGCCAGGAGATAGTCGATGGGGCGCTGCACGCCGAGTTCCGGGTCGGCGTCATCCAGGGCGGTGCTGGCACGTCGACGAACATGAACGCCAACGAGGTGATCGCTAACCGCGGGCTGGAACTCATGGGCTTCGCTAAGGGCGACTACGCCCATCTCAGCCCAATCGACGACGTCAACCGCAGCCAGTCAACAAACGACGTGTATCCGACAGCAATCAAGCTCGCCATGGTGTTCGGCACCCGGCGACTGCTCGCAGAGCACAAGCTGCTTACTGCGTCGTTCGCGGCGAAGGGCAAAGAGTTCGTCTCGATACTCAAGATAGGCCGCACGCAGTTGCAGGATGCCGTACCGATGACGCTCGGGCAGGAGTTCACGGGGTTCGCCCATACCCTGGCGGAAGACTACGACCGCCTCGCCGAGATCATCCCGTGGCTGAACGAAATAAACATGGGGGCGACAGCGATCGGCACCGGCATCACCGCTGATCCACGCTACGCCGAGGCGGTGCGACGGCATCTGGTTGACGTCACCGGAATCGATATGGAGACCGCACCAGACCTCATCGAAGCGACATCTGATGCCGGAATCTTCATGACCCTGAGTGGCGCTCTCAAAAGAGCTGCAGTGAAGCTCTCGAAGATCTGCAACGACCTGCGGCTGCTCTCCAGCGGCCCGCAGGCGGGCATCGGCGAGATAAACCTCCCCGCGCGCCAGGCCGGCTCGTCGATAATGCCCGGCAAGGTTAACCCGGTAATCCCCGAGGTCGTCAATCAGGTCGCGTTCAGCGTGATCGGAGCGGATGCCACGGTAACGGCGGCCGCGGAGGGCGGGCAACTGCAGCTAAACGCCTTTGAGCCCGTGATCGCGCACTCGATACTGCAGTCACTGGCCTGGATGACGAACGCGTGCTACACGCTTCGAGTCAACTGCGTGGACGGCATTACCGCCAACCTCGAACGGCTCGCGATGCAGGTGGAGACCAGTGTCGGGGTCGTCACCGCACTGACCCCGTACATCGGCTACGCCGCCGCGGCCACACTCGCTCACACCGCCCTGACCACTCACGCGTCAATCGCTGACCTCGTGATCGAGGCCGGACTGATGACTCCCGAGAAGGTCGCCTCGGTGCTGTCGCCCGAACGGCTGAGCGGTCTGGTGCCACTCACCGGGGCGATCATTTTGCCCGGGCACCCACCGACGAGTTAGTTCGACGCAGGCTTGTCGTCGTCGTCGTCGAGCGCATCGAGAGCGTCGTCTCGCACGTTGCCGACTGCGGTGACGGCTGCCTCGCCGCGGCCACGGATGTCGCCAGCAACTTTGGTCGCCTGTTCGCGCACATCACCCGCGACCTTCGTTGCCTGAACGCGGGCGTCGCCTGCGGCGTCGGTGACCTTCGCAGCCACATCTTTCGCGGTGGCCGTGGTCTTGGCAGCGACATCCTTGGCGGTCGCAGTCGTTTTCGCTGCAACATCTTTGGCGACCGCTGCGGTGTTCACTGCGACATCCTTCGCGACCGCGCTGGTGCGGGCCGCAGTGTCGCGGGCGACGGTTTCCGCACGCTCTCGGATGATCGGTGCCTGCTCCCGCGCGTATGCTTCGACATCTTTGCGGGCCTTGGCCACGCGCGGGTCTTCCCAGATCTTGGTGACTCTGGCTTTCATTGCGTCGTAACGCTCGCGGCCGTCCCGGGTTCCGAGCACGTAGCCGATGGCGATACCGAAGGCGAGGACGAAGATTCTGGGGTTCATATTTCCACCATAGGCGCGTCTGCTGACTATCGGCAGGGGGTTGACCGCGCCCCTATTGTGACTCCTTGACAACCTGGTCTGGGTCTTTGTCGGGTCGCCAACCTCGCCAGCTCGGCTGCCGCAACTTGCCAGTCGGGGTCCATTCGGCGAACTCGACCTCGCCGACCAGTGTCGGGCTCACGAAATGCGCGTCGACCGAGTCGGGCGCGGCGAGTTCGGCGAATGGACTTGTCTTGCGCTCGAGCCTGCGCAGCCTGGTGCCGATTTCCTCGAGTTGGCGGTCGGTGAAACCAGTTCCCACACGGCCGACAAAACGCAGGCCGCCGGCATCCGGGATTCCCATGAGCAGGGATCCGACCCGGTGCGACCGCGAGCCTGCACCGGGCTTCCACGCGCCAATCACCACCTCCTGCACGAGGTGGTGCTTGACCTTCAGCCACGACGCGGCGCGGCGCCCGGGCAGGTAGGTGCTGCTCCGGCGTTTGGCCATGACTCCCTCGAGCCCCAGCTTCCTGCTGGTTGACATGGCGGCCCGCACATCGCCGTCAAATACCGGCGGCACCTGAATGGCGCCCACCGAACGCACAGCAGTCTCGAGTGCCGCACGGCGCTCGGTGTACGTGTGTTTGATGAGACTCTCGCCGTCGCGCTCAAGCACGTCGAAGGCAAAGAAATGCACGGGAGCAAGTTGCGCGACTCGATCCACATCGGCCTTTCTGGTTACGCCCATGCGCTTCTGCAGTAGCCCGAAATCGGGGCGTCCAGCCTTGTTCAGTGCGACAATCTCGCCGTCGAGGATCGCATCCCCGTCGATCGCGTCGGCAAGTTGTGCGAGCTCCGGGTAGGAGGAGGTGATGTCGATCCCGTTGCGGCTGGAAACTCGCACCTGGCCGTGCGCGACCTCGACGATCGCCCGGATGCCATCCCATTTCATCTCGAATGCCCACTCGGCGACATCCCCGAGAGCACCTTCGACTCCAGGCGAGGCAAGCATTGGCGCAGGTGGCACCTTTCGCCTGGCGGTGAGGCTCTCGTGTTCGACGGGATTCACCCGGCGGCGGGAATCGGCCTTTGCGATGCGGGTCGGCTGCTCGGAGACATCCTTCATCAGGTGGATTATCCAGTTGTTGTCGTCGTCACCAGCCCGCCCACCGGTCTGGATCAGTGCGTAGCGGTGTGAACCGTGATTCTCGCCATGTAGCGTCGCGATGACCTCCTTGCCGTCGCGCCACTTCTCGAGTTCGTAGGTGCCGCGATCCCAGATCGTCACGTCGCCCGCACCGTATTGGCCGGCCGGGATCGTGCCTTCGAAAGTGCCGTACTCAAGCGGGTGGTCTTCGGTCTGAACTGCCAGGTGGTTTTTCTTCGTGTCGGTTGGCACGCCTTTGGGCAGGGCCCAGCTGACCAGCACGCCGTCATGCTCGAGGCGGAAGTCGTAGTGCAAGCGGGTGGCGTGGTGTTCCTGGATGACGAAGGTCTGGCCGCTGGTCGGGGCAGCGACACCGCTCGGCACGGGTTCGGGGGTGAGTGAGCCGTCACGCATGCTGCGGTATTTGGCGAGCCGGTCATCCGCGCCGTCAGCGTGCTGAAAACCGGCCATGCGCTGCGGCGTCGGCTCGAGGGAGGCGAGATGGCCAGCGGTGAGACTGGCGAGTGGATCGCCACTCTTGGCGACCCGGCGAATGACTTCCTTGTAGTCGAGTTGCGCCAGCGTCTTGCTTTCGAGTTCCTTCCAGGTGCGCGGCGCCGCTACCGTCGGATGCGATTTTCCGCGCAGCGAATACGGGGTGATCGTGGTCTTGTTGCCGTTGTTCTGGCTCCAGTCCACGAGCACCTTGCCATCGCGCAGCGCCTTCTTCATGTCGCTGACCACGAGTTCCGGATGATCCGCCTCCAGCGCCCGCGCGAGTTCGTGAGCCACCTCGGAGACCTTGTCGCTCGTCTGCCGCCCATCGAGGGCTGCGTACAGGTGGATGCCTTTACTGCCGCTGGTCACCGGCATGGGATCCAGACCCATGTCTTTCAGGATCGCCCGCGCGAACCGCGCCACCTCTGCGCACTCGGCGAGACCAGCTCCGGGCCCCGGGTCGAGGTCGAGCACAAGTCGGTCTGGGTTCTTGCGTGCGCCCGTGCGGCCGAACTGCCATTGCGGCACGTGCAATTCGAGAGCCGCAATCTGGCCCAACCAGGTCAGGGTGGCGAGGTCGTTGACGAGGGGGTACATGTTCACGTGGTCGGAGTGCTGCAACTCCCGCCGACGCACCCACTGCGGTGTGGAACGCTCGTCGAGATTCTTCTGGAAGAACATTTCGCCGGGTTCAGCATCCGTGCCCACGCCGTGCACCCAGCGCTTGCGAGTTACGGGACGATTTGCCGCGTGGGCGATGAGAACATCAGCCACTCGTGCGTAGTAGTCGAGCACATCGGCTTTAGTGGTCCCGGTTTCCGGGTAGAGCACCTTCGACAGGTTGGTGAGTTTGAGCCGATGCCCGTCGATGGTGACAGTCTGGTCGTCTGCAGCCTGCGCCATTCACCCATTGTGCTGCAGGTGACAGGTGGCGCACGAGGGTGTTGACTTGGAGCATGTGTACGAAGTACACATACCAACGAGCAGAGCGTGTACGAAAGGGCAGTCCATGCGATCGATCTGGAAGGGTGCGATCACCTTTGGGCTCGTCAACGTGCCCGTTAAGGTTTACAGCGCGACCGAAGATCATGATGTTGCCCTGCATCAGGTGCACGACAAAGATGGCGGGCGCATCCGCTACAAGCGCACCTGTGAACTCGACGGCGAGGTCGTTGAGTACGCGAACATTGCGAAGGCCTACGACGATGGCGACAAGACAGTCATCCTTACCGAGGAAGACATCGCTTCCCTGCCCGCCGAGAAGAGCCGCGAAATTGACGTCGTCGAATTCGTGCCCAGCGACCAGGTCGACCCGATTCGTTTCGAGAAGAGCTACTACCTCGAGCCAGACTCAAAGTCGATGAAGGCATATGCCCTACTGCGTCGCACCCTCGAGGAGACCGACCGCACGGCTATCGTGCAGTTTGCCTTGCGCCAGAAGACCCGGTTAGGAGCACTTCGGGTTCACGGCGATGTGCTCATGCTGCAGGCGCTGCTCTGGGATGACGAGGTGCGCGAGGCGTCGTTCCCATCCCTCGACGAGAAGGTGACGATCACGGCGAAGGAACTCGAAATGTCGCATGCCCTCGTCAAGAGTTTTGAGGCAGATTTCGAGCCCGCGAAGTTCACCGACGACTACCAGGAGCAACTGCGCGAACTGATCGAGGCCAAACTCGAAAAGGGCGACTCGGTCGACACCGCCGAGACCTTCGGTGATGCGGCAGAAGAGAGCGACGGCGGCGGCGAGGTGCTCGACCTCATGGAGGCTCTGCGCCGAAGCGTCGAGAAGAATCGCGCAGCGGCGGTCTCGGTAAAGTCAAACGAGAAGAAGGCGTCAGCGAAGAAGAAGGCGACGGCCTGACCTGTCGGTCCTGACAGTTGTCGTCAGCTCGGCGGATGCTTGCGCCGAACTATGACGGGCAGGGCGAGCCAGAACGCCAGCACAAGCAGGAACGCAATTGCGCCCGCGATTAGCCCCGCAGGTAAGCCCAGAACCGTGTCAAAGATGAGCGTCGCTGTGCCACAGAGCGTGAGCCCCACGGCCGTGAGCGTCGCTTTGAGAAGACGACTGGCGATGTTGACCGCAGTCGCTTTGGCCTTGCGTCGGAACAGCGCCCGGTGCAACGCAACCGGCGTGAGCGCGAGTGCGGTAGCTACCGCGGAGGTGACAACCAGCACGAGGTAGATTCCGACCTCGTAGGGGTCTAGCTGGGCGAACCTCTGCTGGAATGGCAGGGTGAGCAGGAATCCCGTGAGAATCTGCGTGCCGGTCTGAATGACCCGCACTTCCTGCAGGATGTCGCTCCAGTGTCGATCGTCTCGCTCCTGCACTGTCTCGCCGTGATCATCCGCGGGATCGGCATCGATGCGGTGCGCGCTGGTCATTTCTTGATGCTACCCGCGCCGGTAACCCGCGCCGAAGGCGTGGCCACGGGCCGGGCGCGCCACAGGTGTAGTCCCGCGTAGCTGCGCCAGGGCGCCCAGCGCTGGCCGTATGCGGCGAGGGCACGCGCGGTCGAGGGAAGGCCGAGCGCCGCGGCCGACTGCCGCATGACGAGGTCTGTCGTCAGCAGGACGTCTGGATTGCCCAGCACCCGCATTGCGAGGTAGCCGGCCGTCCAGGGGCCGATGCCCGGAAGGCTCTCGAGCCGGGCGGTGAACTCTGCGGCGGGCATCCCGAGGTCGAGGCGCAGGTCGCCTCTCGCAATCGCTTCGGCAACGCCGACTATGGTGTTCACTCGGCTCGCGGGCCCACGCAACACCGCGCGACCGCCTTCGGCGAACTGTTCGGCAGTGGGGAACAGCCCATCTGTTCCGAGTTCCCGAGTGATGGTACCGAGCACGGTGCGGGCCGCGGCCACCGAGATCTGCTGGCCGACAAGGGTGCGAAACAGCGCTTCGTCGGCGTCAACGGCGCCGGGCAAACGAATGCCCGGCCGGGCCGCAACCAGTGCAGCGAGTACCTCATCCGCCTCGAGCGCCTCATCGATTGCGACGGAGTCAGCATCGAGGTCGAAGAGGCGGCGCACCCGGGACACCAGGGGTGCGACATCAGCGATCGCCTCCAGTCGCGCAGTGCAGGTTACGGCGTGACCGTCGACAGTCATGCGAACCCGAGCGACGCCACCGGGCAGGCGAATAGGGCGCTCGAAGAACGTGTCATCGCCGTTCTCAAGGCCGAGAATTGCGTGGTCTGCGAAGAAGCGCATGAGTCCGGTTGCGTCAAACGGCGCTCTCGCGGGCAGGCGCAGGGTCAGCGCGGATGCCGGCTCGGGCAGCTGGGGTCTGGTGTGGGTCGGGTGCGTGCGTCGAGCAAGGCGGCGAAGATCGCTCGGCGTCGTCTCGTAGATGCTCATAATCGTGTCGTTGAACTGCCTGATGCTCGAGAACCCGGCTGCGAAAGCCACGTCCGCGACGCTCAGCTCTGTTGACGCAAGCAGGATGCGGGCCGACTGTGCCCGGTGCGCCCGGGCGAGAGACAGCGGCCCCGCGCCCAGTTCTGCGGTAAGCACGCGCGTGAGATGCCGGGAGGTGTAGCCGAGGCGGTTCGCGAGCCCCTGCACACCCTCGCGCTCGACGACGCCGTCGATGATGAGCCGCATCGCGCGCGAGGCGAGGTCGTCGGCGAGATTCCAATCCGGAGAGCCGGGAACCGCATCCGGCTGGCAACGTTTGCACGCCCGCAACCCTGCTTCGTGGGCGGCGGCCGCGGTGCGGTAAAACCTGACGTTGCGTTCGCGCGGAGTCATAGCCGGGCAGCTCGGGCGGCAATAAATTCCTGTCGAATGCACTCCGGCGATGAACTGGCCGTCGAAGCGCGAATCGCGGGACGCCAGCGCACGGTAGCGTTCGGCGAAGCGCGGATCGGCGGCGGACATGCGTTAAGAGTGTCACCGGTTCGCGACATCCACTAGCGGATTTCAGACACGGCTCGCCCGATGTGGCTTCAGCACGGCGGGCGACATACCGCAGCGCCTGGTAGTCGTCAAGGGCCTGTCTAGCGGGAGGGCAGGTTGATTGACTATCTCCCGTGAACTCACCAGTGAGCGGTTCCCTGTCGGTCTCCCGTGCGCTTAGCGCCCACCAGTTATCGCATTTTCGAAGCGAGCTCGAACGAGAGCTCGTCAGCGCCCACGATCTCGAGTCGGGGCTGCGGGGTGAAATTCTGGCGTCACTGGAATCGCGCCGCTCGACAACCACCTCAGATGCCGAAGACCCGGAAGGATCAAGCCTGGCTTTTGAGGGAGCGCAGACGACCTCCATGCTGCAGCAGGTATCCCGGCATGCAGCAGAGATATCCACCGCAATCGACAGGCTTGATGACGGCAGCTACGGCACATGTGTTAACTGTTCCGGACGCATCGCGACCGGGCGTCTCGAAGCGCGCCCGTCTACAGCGTTCTGCATTTCCTGCGCCAGTTGAGTGAAGGCGGGTGGGCCTCGTCACCTCGTAAGCTGAACCCGTGATTGACGTAGACGTTATAGATCACCTCACCGAGGCGCTCGGAGCGGCGGTGTCGTTCGACCGCACCGCGTTAGAAGCAGCCCGCTCAGACAGATCCGGCCACGTTTCCGACGGGCTTCCCCTCGCGATTGTCACGGCCCGCTCGATCGAGGATGTCCAGGCCGTTATGCGCATCGCCACCCAAAATCACACCCCGGTCGTTACTCGCGGGGCGGGCACGGGTCTGGCGGGTGGAGCGATCGCGGGGCCGGGTGAGATAGTGCTTTCCACCCTCGCCATGGACCGCCTGATCGAGGTCGCCGTCGACGACGAACTGGCTGTTGTGCAGCCCGGCATCATCAATGCTGACCTCAACACACAACTCGAGCCGTATGGACTGTGGTTTGCACCCGACCCGGCAAGCCGTGCGATCTCCACGGTCGGCGGCAACATCGCGACGAATGCGGGCGGCTTGCTGTGCGCAAAGTATGGGGTTACCCGCGAGGCGATCCTCGGGCTCAAGGTGGTGCTCGCCGACGGTCGCCTGCTCGAGCTCGGGCACCGCACGGTCAAGGGCGTTACCGGGCTTGACTTCACGGCGCTCATGATCGGCTCGGAGGGGACACTGGGGATAGTGGTCGAGGCGACGGTGAAACTGCGCCCCATCGTTACCGGTGCGATCGCGGTCATCACTGCGACATTCGGCACTGTGGATGACGCGGCCAGGGCATCCGCGGTGGTGACGGCATCGGGGCTGCACCCGGCAGTGATGGAGCTGATCGGCGACAGCGCCATGGCGGGCATCGCGGCCCACTTGGGGATCGAGCATCCCGGCGGCTCGCAGGTTATCCTGCAGTTCGATGGCCCCGGCGCCGCAGTGGAAGCCGAGGCGGCCCTTGCCATAATCAGGTCGCTGGCCGGCACGGCAGTTCTCTCCACTGACCGCGCGGAGGGCGAGGCGCTCCTGGCGGTGCGGCGGGCCTTCCATCCCGCGATGCTCAAGCTCGGCACGGTGCTCATCGAAGACGTCTGCGTGCCCCGCAGCCAGTTGCCCGCGATGTTCGCAGCGATCGGCGAGATCGAACAGCGCTACCGCATCAGCATTCCGACTGTTGCGCATGCCGGCGATGGCAACCTGCATCCGAACTTCATCTTCTCCGGCACCGAAGTTCCCGACGAGATCTGGTCGGCCGCAGACGAACTGTTCCTTGCGGCGCTTCGGTTGGGTGGAACGCTCACCGGCGAACACGGAATCGGAATACTCAAGCGGCGCTGGCTGCGCGACGAGCTCGGCGATGACCAACTCGACCTGCAGCGCAAGGTGAAGGCAGTGTTCGACCCGCTTGGCATCCTCAACCCGGGCAAGGTGTTTGGGGCGTAATCAACGTCGCACCCGTCATCAGCGCCTGTATTGTGACAGGCATGAGTGCTGGCGGTGTGACGTTCCTGCCGATCACGACCTACGACGAACTGGGGCCGGATGGCCGGGCGGCGAGCGATCGCCAGCTCGAGCTACATGGCGGCACCCTGACGAATATGAAGGCGACGCTGCTCAACCATCTGCCGAGCTTCACCGCCTACATGCAGTGGTACGCGCTCTACGACGAACTCGCCCCCTTCATCGGCGAGCGAGCGGTTTCGCTGTTCAGCTATGCCATCTCTGACGAGAACGACTGCCTGGTCTGCTCGGTGTATTTCCGCCGCGTTCTCATCGACAACGGTGAAGACCCCGACAACCCGCAGGTGACTGATGCAGAGCGACTGCTCATCGACTGGGGGAGGCTCATTGCCGCGAATCCCGGCGGAATATCGCCGGAGTTCTATGCAGAGCTCGAGCACACGTTCAACCCGCAGCTGCGTGTGCTGCTGTTGGCCTTCGCGGGCCAGATGGTCGCGACAAACCTGTTCAACACGGTCGGGAAGATCCCGCTCGACGAGGCGTTGTACGGCTATCGCAAGCCCGGCGATACCCGTACCGAATAACGGCTTCGCCAGGCGCTAGGGTCGAAATCGTGGAACGAATCTGGGTGCCAGCCGCCATCGCCTTCGTCGCCTGGCTCGTCGCGCTCTCCCTCCAGCTCGCTGACCTTGGCACAGCACGGTTTGATTCACGTCGCCTCGCTCGCGGAACGCGCACGGTGGTGCGGTTGCATCCGGTGGCGTGGGTAGTGCCGACCAGCGCCGCCGTCATCGTGGGCCTCGGGGTGGGGCTCGACTACGTGTCGCGTCTGATCGTTGACGCCCGCACAGTACCGTCACTATTGGTCGCCGTGCTCCTCGTCGTCGGGGTGGTCGCGGCGTGGCTTATTGTGACTGTCGCGGTGACGAAACCACCCGCAGACAGCTACCGCGCAATTCGCGACGAACTCGTCGATCTCGCGGGCACCCGCGTTCATCAGGATTGGCTCGATAGCTTGCGCGCCCGGCTGCTTACCCTCGACCGGGAAGGCGATCTCGGTCAGGTTCTTCCCGCTCCGAGCTTGCGCGCGACCCTGGGCTGGGTGGTGCGGCGACCGCAGCGTATTGTGCCGCCCGCGTTCGCCGTCGTGCTGCTCGTGCTGGCATCCGTCGCGGCCGAGGCGACCTCGGCTCCGGTCACGGGATCGACA
Organism: Rhodoglobus sp.; assembly: GCA_040002635.1. Lineage (GTDB taxonomy): Bacteria > Actinomycetota > Actinomycetes > Actinomycetales > Microbacteriaceae > Rhodoglobus. The sequence goes on along the minus strand of JBDUDZ010000005.1, from coordinate 5,344 downwards.
GCGGAGGCGATCGCCCCGTGGGCAGTAGTGCTCGCTGCGGTTGCTGTGGTTCTGTCCTGCGTGCTGGCGGTCAGCGGGGCTCGGGCATCCATCACCCTGGTCGCTGCGGTTCGAGCCACCCAGATCGAACACCGATCAGACGTCGAGCACCTGCTCGCTGAGGCCGAGCGATCCGCGCGCAAACCGGTCGCCGGGCTCGGCGACCGAGTGGCCAGGGCGTTGCAGATCCTGCGAGAGCAGCAGGGCTGACCCAGCCGATAGGGTTTGGGAATGACCACGCCTAACCCCACCGCTGCGACACCGGATCTCACTGCATCTGCCGGAATTGCTGCCGCGGGCCCAGTTTCGGCGCCCGCGGATGTCGCGGCTCAGGCCGAAGCGACGGCGCACCCCGCGCTCACGGCGGCTCCGAGACCGAGCACCGGCTTCAGGGCGGCACTAATCCTCGGCGTGGTCGTGCTGTCGATTGCGGCCCTCGGTGTCGCCGCCTACTTGATCATCGGCCTCGGGCCTGATGCGTTCGAGCTGGGTGGAATTCTCGCGCTCGTGCCGTTGACCATCGTATTTTTTGGCGTGCGCTGGATCGACCGCTGGGAGCCAGAGCCGCGCCTTGCGGTGTTTTTCGCCTTTCTCTGGGGGGCTGCCGCCGCGGTGATCATCGCCCTGCTCGTGGATTACCGGGTGAGCGACTGGGTCAATTCTTCCGGCGGACCTGGTGCTGACGCTTACGACTTCTTCGGCTCGGTAGTGCAGGCTCCGCTCGTCGAGGAGGGCAGCAAGGGGCTTGGTGTGTTGATTATCTTCCTCGTCGCGCGCCGGTACTTTGACGGACCGATCGATGGCATCGTTTATGCGGCCTGGATTGCCGGTGGGTTCGCCTTCTCCGAGAACATCCTCTACTTCGGCGGCCAGTTGCTCGACTCCGGCGGATTTGACGGCAGCGTCGGCCAGATCTTCTTCATCCGTGGCATCATGTCGCCGTTCGCCCATGTCATGTTCACCACCTGCACCGGCCTCGCGATCGGCTTCGCGGCGCGACGCGGTTACGGGCCGCTGGGGGGCATCCTGTTCTACTTCATCGGACTGATCCCGGCGATGTTCCTGCACGCCCTCTGGAACGGCGCCCTCTACTTCGTTGGCGACTTCTTCAGCTATTACGCAGTCGTGCAGTTCCCCCTGTTCCTCATCGCCGTCGGAATAGTCATATTCCTCAGGCGGCAGGAGGCCAAGCTGACTTTTAACCGGCTCACCGAATACGCAGCTGCAGGGTGGTTCAAACAAGATGAGATTGCCGCGCTAGCGACCGGCCGAGGCCGCCGCACCGCGATCGCCTGGGCTCGCACCAACGGTAAAACAAAGCAGATGAAGCGATACATCAGGGATGCCACGAGTCTGGCCTTCGCTCGCCAGCGCATCATCACCGCGCGCAACAAGGTCGCAGCCCAGGCCGACGAGGCCGCCCTGCTCGGTGCCATAGTCGAGTCGCGCAAGGCGCTTGTGGGCTCGTCAAGTTAGAGGCTCGGGTTGCGCGCGTCGTAGTTGCGGAAGCTTCGCTGCGCGCGCAGCAGCAGCGCAATGATGACGATTATTGCGACGCCGCCGAACAGCGGTGGAAGCCACAGGCTGGTGAGGCCGGCAAGGCCGCCCATGAACAGTTCGCCGAGGCGCGGGCCACCGGTCACGACCACCGTGAACACTCCCTGGATGCGCCCGCGCATCTCATCGGGTGCTGCGGCCTGCAGCATGGTCATCCGGAAGATTGAGCTCACGTTGTCCGAGGCGCCCATCCCTGCACAGAGCACAGCTCCGATCGCCAAGGCCGGGAGGTTTGCATCGGCAAACGATGTGCCGACTGTTCCAAACAGCCCCGTCGCAAGCACACCGAACAACACTCCGAGCCCCGCGACGAAGGCACCATAGATCGCGATCGACCAGCCGATAGCGACGCCGTGGCGCCGGATGCCACCGAGGCGCCCCGAGAAGACGCTCGACAGCAGCACGCCTACAGCCCCGCTTGCCACGAGCACGCCCACCGTCACCGCGCCGCCGCCGATCACGAGGGCCCCGACCGCGGGGAAGAGCACCTGAGGTCGGCCGAAGGTCATTGCGACGATGTCGACGACAAACGACATCCGGATGTTGGGGGCGGTGCGCAGGAATTCGATGCCGCCCTTGAGCGAGGCCCAGCCCGGCTTCGTCGTCTCGCCAGTGGGACGCAGCGCGGGCAACGACACGATCCCAAGGAACCCGAACAGGAAGAGTACGACATCGACCGTGTAGGCCCAACCGAAACCAGTAGCGGCGATGATCACGCCAGCCAGGGCGGGCCCGACGGTGAGGGCGAGCCCGAAACTTATGCCATTGAGCGCCGATGCTGCGGGCAGCAGCCTGTCGGGCACGAGTCGCGGAACTATCGAGAAACGCGTTGTCGACGATGCCGAGGCAGTCACTGCCCCGATCACCCCCAGCACGTAGAGCGGCCAGACGATATCGATATGAAGCCAGGCGAGGATCGCCAGGGCGACGCTTGAGGCCCAGGAGATTGTGGATGACACGATGAGCACGATGCGACGGTTGAAGTAGTCGTTGAGCAGGCCCGCGTAGAGCCCAAACACGATCATCGGCAGTAGCGCGAAACCCGAGACGAGAGCCACGGCGAAGGTCGAGTGGGTGATGTCGTACACCTGCAGCGAGATAGCGACAAGGGTGAATTGAGCGCCGATGTTAGACACGGCTGTGCCCACCCATAATCGCGCGAACGGTGGGCTCTCGCGCAACGGGCTGAGATCAACGAAGTGGCTGCGGCGCGCTTCGTTCGGAAGTACTGGCGTGCCCGTAGCGGGCGATTCTGAGGGGTCGGTCACCGGCCGGCCGAGAAGAGATCGGCGATCCAGGGCATCGCCCAGATCGCGATGAAAACTGCGCCGAAGACTATCGCGCCGACCGATATCCCTCGCTTGAGGCGCTGCCCCCCTGGAGCGACAACGTTGGCCGCGAAGTCGCCCACCCGTTCGTCGGTGTAGCGATCAGTCTGGCTCAGCGCCTTGGCGCCGACGGTATCGACAATACGGAAGAGACGTTGGTGCAGAGCAGGTTGGCGCAGGTCGAACACCTTCGAGGAGTATACGAACAACCACTTGTCGACGATCTCGACGTCGAAGGGGCTTGCCTCATCGATGAGCAGGGCCATGAGATCGGGCGTGAAGATGTAGAGCGCGTCCGCCTCGTACTCCTTCGGGCAGTACAGCGTGAAGTACTTGTCGAAGTCTCCTTCGAGGTGCAGCACCTGGCTCTTTGCGAAGACCGCGGGCAGGTTAGTTGAGCCGAAGAGGCCGTTGTTCGCTTTCGAGTCGAGCACAATGTTGGGCAGGGCGCGATCCATCTGAAGGGCCAGGAAGCCCCAGTTGTGTGTGGTGCGACTCTTGCCGCTGCCCGTCACGTAGCGGTAGTTGCCATAGTCGACGAAACGATCAGTCGCCGAGCGCAGGTGCTCCGTGACAACCCGGGAATCGCCTTGGCCGAATATGGATCCCGGGTACTGCGGGTTTGGATCAGCGCGAGAGAAGATCAGCCCGTTCTCCTGCGCGAATGTGTCGAGCCGATACCAGCGCTCCCAGGAGTTGCCGCCCTTGAGCACCGTTCTGAAAATCGCGAATATCGCGAAGACTACGAAAGCGAGGAAGATCAGCGGCCCGACGAGCGGCAGCAACCCCACCGTTGAGCCGTCCTGCACAGCGCTGATCGCGATTGCCAGGGCAGAGTTAATGAAGCCCAGCAGAGTTAAACCGACAAACCCGATGGCAATTATCGCGACGATCACCCGTGACACAGTCGATGCCGAGGTGTAGCTGGGTTTGAGCTTTTCGACGCTTTTGTACTGAGCCACCTGGGTCGACGACACGGGCGTGATCAGCGCCGAGAAATCAATTGTGCGGTCGGAGGTCACAGCCCAATGTTAGGGGGACGCCAGCCCCACAAGCGCGGCTGCGCAACAGGCCCGAAAGACTCATCGCCCAGCGGCGCGGCAATGCCTGCGACTCGGTCTGGGCGATGAGTTGTTCTCCCATAAGCGTCCCACCGGCACGTCGGTCGCGCAATACCCATTCGCGCACCCGCCTACAATGGATAGCCGGTTTTTGGTTCGGGAGGTGGGCATGGCGTCGAGCGCGTTGGCGAGCGAGCAGGTCTATGTCGGCATCCTCTACGCGCGCCTTGACGAACTCCGCGACGAGGCCCAGCGCCAGCTGGAAGCTGTGCGCCGCACGAATCCGGGCGGCACCCACCAAAACCGCTCTGAGCGCGATTCGTTCGCCCGCATCTACGAAGATCGGGTAGTCCAGTTGCGCCAGATTGACGAGCGTCTCGCCTTCGGCAGGCTGACTCTCGACACGACCTCGGCCGAGGCCGGCGTCGACGCGCCGGAACACCGCTACATCGGTCGCATCGGGTTGCGCGATGACGACCTGCAGCCGATTCTTCTCGATTGGCGAGTGCCGCAGGCCCGGGCGTTCTATCAGGCGACGGCCGCCACCCCGCTGGGCGCCCGCGCTCGCCGCCACCTGCAAAGCCAGGGTCGCGACATCGTGCGGATCGATGACGAGATCTTCGACCGCGACCTTCTCGACGGGGAGGTGTCAGACGTCTCCGGCCTGCAGGGTGAGGCAGCGCTGCTCAGCGCGCTCACCGCACAGCGCACCGGGCGGATGAGTGACATCGTCGCCACGATCCAGGCTGAGCAAGACGCGATAATCCGCTCCGCACTGGGTGGGGTGCTTGTGGTGCAGGGCGGTCCGGGTACCGGCAAAACGGCGGTGGCGCTGCATCGGGCGGCCTACCTGCTGTATTCGCATCGGGATCGGCTCGCGTCATCCGGTGTCCTGATCGTTGGCCCGTCACGCAGCTTCCTGCAGTACATCGAGGCCGTGCTGCCCTCGCTCGGCGAGACGGGGGTCGTGCTTTCCAGCGTCGGCCAGCTCTACCCGGGCACCGACACCTCGGCCGAAGATGCCCCGGATGTCGCGGCGCTCAAGGGTTCGCTAGAGATGGCGCAGCTCATCGCTCGGGCCGTGCGCAGCAGGCAGGTCGTGCCCACAGAATCACAGGTGCTCGACATCAACGGGGAATACCTCACCGTGCCGCCGAACGTGATCCACTCGGCGATGCAGCGCGCCTGGGAGACGAAGAAGGCGCACAATGTCGCGCGCGTCACGTTCAACAAGGCCGCGCTCACCAGCATCTCGCGCATGCTCGCCGAGCAGTTGCGCGACCACGGCAACACGATCGAGGAGTCAGACCAGGCCTGGCTGCGTGAGGATGTCCGCACCAGCGAAGACGTCAAGGTCGC
>JBDUDZ010000004.1:0-22505 GCA_040002635.1 Rhodoglobus sp. | reverse complement strand
CGGCTCCTCGCGTGGCGCCATCCAGGCCAACTCCCCCAGGGCGGAAACGCAGCAAGGGTAACCGGGCTCTGACGGGTGCGCGAGGAGTCATTCCATTTTCTCGCAAGCGCGGCGGCCGCGTTGGTTTCTGGAAGATCACCGTGCCTTGTCGTCGGTATCTCAGGGGCATTGCGAGCGTATCTCGTAGTTGTGCTCGCGCCCCCGTACTCTTCTAAACGTGGCGAAAAGCATTTACATCACGTCGGCGGAAGGGCATTCGGGCAAGTCCTCGATCGCCCTGGGCGTACTCGACACGCTCCAGCGCGGAATCGAGCGGGTCGGGGTGTTTCGCCCAGTTGCCCGGTCGACCCAGGAACGCGACTACGTGCTCGAACTGCTGCTCTCGCGTGATGGCGTGAACCTGGCGTACGACGAGTGCGTGGGCGTCAGCTACGAAGACGTGCATGACGACCCGGATGCAGCGCTCTCCCGCATCGTCGACAGGTTCAAGCAGGTCGAAGCCCAGTGCGATGCCGTGGTCGTCATCGGTTCTGACTACACCGATGTGGCGACCCCGACGGAGCTCGCCTACAACGCCCGCATCGCCGCAAACCTCGGCGCACCGGTGCTGCTTGTGCTCGCGGGACGTGAACCTGACGAGACGCGGGCGCGCACTGCCGATGAGCTACGCCAGGTCACTGAGCTCGCTGTGCCGCAGTTGTCAGAGGCGCACGCCAGCCTGTTCGCGATAATCGTCAACCGGGCTGAACCCGAAAAGCTAGGTGAGATAGCGAAGGCTGTAGGGGATCAGGCTCACGTGCCGGCCTGGGCTATCCCTGAAGACCCGTACCTGATTGCCCCGACCATGTCCGCCATCATGCAGGCTGTTGACGGCACGTTGCTTAAGGGCGACAGCGCGCTGCTTGGGCGCGAAGCACTCGGCGTGGTGATCGCGGCGATGTCGATGGAGAACGTGCTGCCCCGGCTGATCGAGGGTGGCGTTGTGGTGATTCCTGGCGACCGTAGCGAGGTGCTGCTCGCGGCGCTCACAGCGCACGCGTCGGCGACATTTCCGTCGCTCGCGGGCATCGTGCTCAACGGCGGATTCGAGCTGTCGCCGGCGATGGATCATCTCATCGCAGGCCTCGACGAGAGCCTGCCGATTGTGACGACAAGTCTCGGTACCTATCCCACCGCACAGCGCATCGTGCAGACGCGAGGACGGCTGACCGCCCAGTCGCAGCGCAAGGTCGATACGGCGCTTGCACTTTTTGAGAAGCATGTGGATGCCGCGATGCTCGCCGCCGCGCTCGGTGCCGGTGAATCAACCGCCGTCACCCCACTCATGTTCGAGTACTCGATCCTCACGCGGGCGCGAGCCAACAAGCAGCACATCGTGCTGCCGGAGGGTGGTGACGATCGCATCCTCCAGGCGGCGGGAACCCTCCTCGCCCGCGAGGTCGTCGACCTGACGATCCTCGGGGAGGAAGCCGACATCCGGGCAAGGGCGGCAGGACTCGGCGTCGACCTCACGGCGGCAAAGGTGCTGAGCCCAACCGATCCGGAACTGCGAGAGCGTTTCGCCCAGGAATACGCGACGCTGCGCGCCCACAAAGGCATGACTGTCGAGGCAGCGCGCGACATTGTCACCGACCTGTCGTATTTCGGCACGATGATGGTTCACCTGGGCCTCGCTGATGGCATGGTGTCTGGGGCTGACCACACGACGGCGCACACCATCACGCCCGCGCTTCAGTTCATCAAGACAGTCGATGGCGTGAGTGTCGTATCGAGCGTGTTCTTTATGGCGCTCGCAGACCGAGTGCTCGTCTATGGCGACTGCGCAGTCGTGCCTGACCCGACAGCAGACCAGCTCGCTGACATCGCCATCTCCGCAGCGGGTACCGCCGCACAGTTCGGGATTGCGCCGCGCATCGCGATGCTGTCTTACTCGACCGGCGAGTCTGGCTCTGGGGCGGATGTCGACAAGGTGCGCGCGGCCACCGCACTCGTGCACGAGCGCCGGTCTGACCTCGCCGTTGACGGCCCGATCCAGTACGACGCTGCGGCGGATGTGGCAGTAGGCAAGGCAAAGATGCCCGATTCCCAGGTGGCCGGTCGTGCCACGGTCTTCATCTTCCCCGACCTCAACACGGGAAACAACACGTACAAGGCTGTGCAGCGCAGCTCGGGCGCCGTCGCAATCGGACCGGTGTTGCAGGGTTTGCGCAAACCGGTAAATGACCTATCGCGTGGTGCCCTCGTGCGCGACATCGTGAATACCGTCGCCATCACGGCGATTCAGGCCCAGGCCGTATGACACAGGTCTTCGTCGTCAATTCGGGCTCGTCGTCGATTAAGTGGGAACTTGTCGATGTCGACTCTGGCGAAAACCTGCGCGGGGGAATCGTCGAACGCATCGGCGAGAACGGCACAAGCCACACCGACGCAATGGTGACAATCCTTGCCGAGCTCGGCGACGTGTCGCCGGTGGCCATCGGGCACCGGGTGGTGCACGGCGGCAGCGTGTTTCGGCACGCGACGCTTGTCACCGACGAGGTTGAGCGCCAGATCGGCGAACTCTCGGCGCTCGCACCGCTGCACAACCCGGCAAACCTGGCTGGCATCCGGGCGGCACGGGCCGCCTTCCCCGGCGTTCCGAACGTCGCGGTGTTCGACACGGCATTCCACCAGACGCTGGCGCCGCAGGCCTATAGCTACGCGATCGACGTCGAGGTCGCGGCCGCCAATGGGGTGCGTCGCTATGGGTTCCATGGCACGTCGTACCAGTACGTGGCGCGCGCGGCCGCTGAGCTGCTCGGCAACCCCAACGCGAAGCTCATCATCTTTCACCTTGGCAACGGGGCGTCGGTGTGTGCGATCGACGCCGGGCACTCGGTGGAGACTTCGATGGGGATGACGCCGCTTGAGGGTTTGGTCATGGGCACGCGTTCCGGCGACATCGATCCCGGAGTTGTGTTTCACCTGGGCCGGGCGGGACAGTCCCTCGAAGCCTTGGATACCCTCCTCAACCGCCGGAGCGGACTTCTCGGGCTGTCCGGCCGCGGCGACATGCGCGACGTGCAGGATGCCGCGAAGGCGGGGGATTCGGCGGCGCAGGCGGCGCTCGACGTCTACCACCACCGTCTGCGCCACTACCTCGGCGCTTACCTCGTGCTGCTGGGCGGCGCCGACGCAATCGTCTTCACGGCAGGGGTGGGCGAGAACAGCCCGCTGACTCGGGCGGCCACTGTCCACGGGCTCGAGGGCTTCGGCATTGAGCTGGATGCGCAGCTGAACGAGTCTCGCGGCGCGGGTGGGCGGATCGTGTCATCCGCCGACTCTGCGGTGAAGGTGCTTGTGGTTCCGACGAACGAAGAGCTCGAGATCGCGCAACAGTCCGTCGCCCTGCTCGGCACCCACCGATAGGTCGGCGGGCACGACTACTCTTGAACCGTGGTTGCCGCCCTCTACCGCCGATATCGGCCGGAGACATTCGCCGAACTCATCGGCCAGTCGCAGGTGACCGATCCACTGCGCACAGCGCTTCGCACCGACCGGGTAAATCACGCCTACCTGTTCTCAGGCCCGCGCGGCTGTGGCAAGACCACCTCGGCCCGCATCCTGGCTCGCTGCCTCAACTGTGCCGAAGGGCCCACCGATACGCCCTGCGGCAAGTGCGACTCCTGCATCGAGTTGTCACGTGACGGCGGCGGTTCGCTCGATGTCGTTGAGATCGACGCTGCGTCGCACAATGGCGTGGATGACGCGCGCGACCTGCGTGAGCGTGCCGTCTACGCCCCCGCGCGCGACCGCTACAAGATCTTCATTCTTGACGAGGCCCACATGGTCACCCCCCAGGGGTTCAACGCGCTGCTGAAGATCGTCGAAGAGCCGCCGGAGCACGTGAAGTTCATTTTCGCGACGACCGAGCCCGAGAAGGTCATCGGCACGATCCGCTCGCGCACGCATCACTACCCCTTCCGGCTCGTCCCGCCGGCGCAGATGCTCGACTACGTGCAGGAGGTGTGCGTCTCCGAGAAAGTCGAGGTGGAGGCGGGCGTGCTCCCGCTTGTCGTGCGTGCCGGCGGTGGCTCGGTGCGAGACACGCTGTCGCTGCTCGACCAGCTCATCGCCGGCTCCGAGGGTAATGCCGTCGTATACGAGCGCGCGGTCGCGCTCCTCGGTTACACCCACGGTGCCCTCCTCGACGAGGTCGTCGATGCGATAGGTGCACGGGATGCCGGAGCAGTCTTCGGCGCTATCGACCGCGTCATCCAGACTGGCCAGGATCCACGGCGGTTCGTGGAAGACCTGCTCGAACGGCTGCGCGACCTCATCGTCGTGGCGGCGACCTCGGGCAATGCGTCGTCGGTTCTGCGCGGCATCCCGCAAGACCAGCTCGACCACATGGCGAAGCAGTCAGCTGTCTTCGGCACTGCCGAACTCTCCCGCGCAGCGGATGTGGTCAACGCGGCCCTGAGCGAGATGACCGGTGCCACGTCGCCGCGCCTGCACCTCGAGCTGATGGCCGCGCGCATCCTCGTTCCGGCCAGCGATGACTCGGAGCGCGGGGCTCTCGCCCGAGTGGAACGGCTAGAGCGCCGGATCGGAGTGGATAGCCCCGCGGCCGCCCCTGCACCCGCACCCGCACCTGCACCCGCACCCGCCGCACCCGCCCCTACAGCGGCGCCGAAGGCGCCCGCACCCCCCGCCGCCCCGGTTGCCGACGAACGAACTGGGCCGATTGCCGCGGACGCGAGCCCAACGCACCCCGGCTCGGTCGCCCCGGTTGCTGCCGCCGACAACGTCGAGAATGCTGGCAACTCCAACTCCAACTCCAACTCGAACTCCACCTCCGACTCGAACTCCGACGCCGCAAACGCTGATGCCACTGGCGCAGACAAGGCGCTCGCACCCGACAACGCCGCCAGCGCGGATTCGCTGCACACGACGTCGGTCGGGCCCGTGACCCTCAGCCAGGTCAAAGATGCCTGGCCCGAGATTCTCGACGTCGTGAAAGACGCGAAGCTCAACGCCTGGATGGTTGCGGTCACCGCCCAGCCGCTCGAGTTGCGCGATGGCAAGATTCTTGTGCTTTCTTTCCCCAGCCAGAAGGATGTCGAGGCACTCAAGCAGCCCGCCTCGCCCGGCCAGGGCGTGGGAGACCTGCTCAAGAAGGCTTTTGTGCAGGTGCTTGGTTTCGAGCCGGCGCTCATCGCCCGGGTTGATGCGGCCCCCGCCGCTGCTCCCACTGCCGAGGAGCCCCCAGCAGACCAGTTTCCGCCCGCCGAAATCGACGCACAGGGCTGGGCGGTTACGGCCATCCCCGAATCTGAGCCGGTGGCAGCAGCACCGAGGGCCCGTGCGCCAAAAGCCGAACCCGCACCCAAAACGGCGGAAGACAAGCGCTACGGCGAGGCTGTCGTGCGCGAACTGCTCAACGCCAGCTTCCTCGAGGAACAAGACGTGGCTCCGCGCGTAATTCCCGTCCCAAAGGACGACTAGCCCGTGTACGACGGAATTGTGCAAGAGCTGATCGACGAGTTGGGTCGCCTCCCCGGCATCGGGCCGAAGTCAGCGCAACGAATCGCGTTCCACATCCTGCAGACCGAGAGTTTCGACGTCACGCGGCTGTCCGAAGTGCTGCGCGACGTGCGCGACAAGGTGCGGTTCTGTGACATTTGCGGCAACGTGACCGAAGAGACTACCTGTTCGATCTGCCGTGACCCGCGTCGCTCCGCTGCCACGATCTGCGTGGTCGAAGAGGCGAAAGATGTCGTCGCGATCGAACGCACCCGCGAGTTCAAAGGCCTGTATCACGTGCTCGGCGGGGCGATCAGCCCCATCGACGGCATCGGCCCCGACCAGCTGCGTTTCAAACAACTCATCACCCGCCTCGCCGATGGTGTGGTCACCGAGGTCATCATCGCGACCGACCCGAACCTCGAGGGCGAGGCCACGGCAACCTACCTGAGCCGCCTGCTCGTCTATCCCGGGCTTCGAGTCACGCGCTTGGCATCCGGACTTCCTGTTGGCGGCGACCTCGAGTACGCCGACGAGGTGACGCTTGGCCGTGCTTTCGAGGGCCGGCGACTCGTCGAGAACTGACCCGTCGCGAACCTCCGCGGCGTAACCTGCGCGACCCGGGTCGGTAGAATCACTCTTCGGGCCGAACCAGTGCCCCTCGAACCAGCCCAGCCGTCCCGGGAGCACCGATGAGCTTGATCGTCCAGAAGTTCGGTGGCTCGTCGGTCGCCGACGCGGAGAGCATCAAACGCGTCGCCAAACGCATTGTGGAAACCCGCAAGGCTGGCCACGAAGTCGTCGTTGTGGTCTCGGCGATGGGCGACACCACCGATGAGCTGCTCGATCTCGCGAAGGAGGTCGTGCCCGTGCCCTCTGGCCGTGAACTCGACATGCTCCTGACTGCGGGCGAGCGCATCTCGATGGCACTACTCGCGATGGCAATCAAGAGCCTTGGTGTCGAGGCCCGCAGCTATACCGGGAGCCAGGCCGGCATCATCACTGACCCCCAGCACGGGTCGGCCCGGATCACCGAGGTCTCGCCAAGCCGCATCCGCGAGGCACTCGATGACGGTGCGATCGCGATAGTCGCGGGGTTCCAGGGCTTCAACCGGGGCACGGGCGATATCACCACTCTCGGCCGCGGCGGCTCGGACACCACCGCTGTCGCGCTCGCCGCCGCGTTGGGCGCTGAGGTTTGCGAAATCTATACGGATGTCGACGGCGTCTTCACCGCAGACCCCCGAGTCGTTCCGTCGGCACGCAAGATCAACGTGGTTACCAGCGAGGAAATGCTCGAACTCGCGGCGGCCGGCGCGAAAGTGCTCTACATCCGCGCCGTCGAGTATGCCCGCCGGCACGGTGTGACGCTGCATGTGCGGTCGTCGTTCAACAACAACGAGGGCACGCTCGTCGTGAACCCGAAGGATGGAGAGACCATGGAAGAGCCCATCATCACGGGGGTCGCCGCGGACCTCAGCGAGGCAAAGATCACTGTCACCGGCGTTCCTGACATCCCAGGGAAAGCAGCGCAGATCTTCACAATCGTGGCCGGCACCAACGCGAACATCGACATGATCGTGCAGAACGTCTCAACCGCCAGCACGGGCCTGACCGACATCTCATTCACGCTGCCGAAGTCGGATGCGCAGGCCGTCATCACCGCGCTCACTGCCGCCCAAAACGACGTAGGTTTTGTCTCGCTCCAGCACGATGACCAGATCGGCAAGCTCGCGGTGGTCGGTGCCGGCATGCGAACAAACGCCGGCGTCTCGGCCAAGCTCTTCACCGCGCTCTTCGATGCTGGCATCAACATCGAGATGATTTCGACGAGCGAGATCCGCATCTCGGTAGTTACGCGAGCCGACACGGTCAACGACGCCGTGCGCGTCGTGCACACCGCGTTCGGGCTGGACGGCGACAGCGAGGCTGTCGTTCACGCGGGCACCGGCCGCTAGCGTCAGCTGCTTTCGGCCAGCAGTTCCGTCACTGCCGCCAGGGCCTGGTCGGCTGCCCTGTCTGGCGGAAATACCGGGTACAGCACCCGCGCTATTCGTCCTTCGCGAAGCACGAGTGTCATTCGTTTGAACAGCGTCATCCCGTCGACGTCAAACGCCGGAAAATTGCCGGTCTTCAGCAGCTCGAGATGCTCATCACTGAGCAGTGGATAAGGGAGCCTGAGCCGCTCGACAGCCTCCTGCTGGTAGGCCGAGTCTTGAGTCGAGAGGCCGAACAACACGACGCCGCGCGCTCGGAACTCGTCGGCAAGGTCACGGAACGAGCACGCCTCGGGAGTGCAGCCGCGCGCACCGGGAATCTCGTCCCAGCCCGTGGGCGGATCGATCCCCGGCCGCCCCGTCCTCGGGTAGATGAACAGAACGATCGGTGAATTCGTGCTTAATCTCGACAGGGTGACTTTCTCACCGGTTGTTGACTGGAGCTCCATCTCAGGGAATTTCGCGCCAAGCAGGTGACGCGCTGCCCCGTCGTCGACTGGCACGGGCAGGTCAGCTGGCAGGGTTCCGGGGTCGTGGGCCACGCACCAAAACTACCGAATACAATTGCCACCGAAAGGTTGGGTCAGTCATGAGCAGCAACGCAGTACGGATCGGCGTCGTCGGAGCCACCGGCCAGGTAGGTGCCGTCGTGCGCCGCCTGCTCGAGGAGCGCGACTTCCCGATCGCCGAAATCCGCTTCTTCGCCAGCTCGCGCAGCGCCGGCACATCCCTCGAATTCAAGGGCGAGCCGATCACTGTCGAAGATGCCTCGACCGCCGACCCGACCGGGCTCGACATTGCGATCTTCTCCGCGGGCGCGACAACCAGCAAGGCTCAGGCCCCCCGGTTCGCCGCAGCGGGAGTGACAGTCATCGACAATTCGTCTGGCTGGCGGATGGACCCCGATGTGCCACTGGTCGTGAGCGAGGTCAACCCGCACGCGATCGCGCAGGCCACGAAAGGCATCATCGCGAATCCCAACTGCACGACCATGGCGGCAATGCCCATTCTCAAGGTTCTCGACCGCGAGGCGGGGCTGCAACGCCTGATCGTGAGTACCTACCAGGCGGTTTCCGGCGCGGGGCTCGTTGGTGGCGATGAACTGCAGGCGCAGATCGATGCAGCGGGGGATGCCCGCGGCCTGGTGCACGACGGCGGTGCGGTGTCGTTCCCCGCGCCCAAAGTATTCCCGAAGACAATCGCCTTCGATGTGATCCCGTTCGCGGGCAACCTCGTCGACGACGGCCTGTTCGAGACAGACGAGGAGAAGAAGCTCCGCAACGAGAGTCGCAAGATCCTCGAACTGCCCGATCTGCTGGTCAGCGGCACCTGCGTTCGGGTTCCGGTTTTTACCGGCCATTCGCTGTCGATAAACGCCGAGTTCGCTAACTCCCTGACTGTGGAGCGGGCAAAAGAACTGTTGAAGGATGCTCCGGGCGTCACGCTCACCGACATCCCGACGCCTCTCGAAGCTGCCGGCAAAGACCCAAGCTTTGTGGGCCGTATCCGCCAGGATGAGGGCGTGCCGAACAATAGGGGCCTGGCGCTGTTCATCAGCAATGACAACCTGCGCAAGGGTGCGGCCCTCAACGCCGTGCAGATTGCGGAGCTTGTCGCGGCGCAGCTCGTTCGCGCCTGACAAACGCCAGGTTCAGACGCCAGGTTCAGACGCCAGGTTCAGACGCCAGGTTCTGACGCCTCTCTGATCCGCGGCAAGGCCTGACGCGCGGCGCCCGATGTGCAGCAAGCGAATGTGCAGCAAGCGAATGTGCAGCAAGCGAACGTGCAGCAAGCGAACGTGCAGCCGGCTACGAAGTGCTGTCATGGCGATGAGACGACTTCTCGCGGCGACTCTTGGTTTCGCGTTGCTTGCGACACTTTCCGGCTGCGCGAGCGACGACTCAGCGGTGATATCCCCAGACACGGTCATATCTCCTGACTCGAGCGCCACAAGAGTCGCATTCTACGGAGACTCTTACACTCTGGGCACCGGTGCCAGCGACCCGGCACAGCGGTGGTCGACGATCATTTCGACGGAGCGGGGCTGGAGCGAGTTCAACCCGAGCACGAATGGCTTGGGCTTTGTCAACAATCGCCGCAGCTACGGCGACGGCGACGAACCCAGCCAGGTGATCGCCGATGACCCCGCAATCCTGTTCGTCACGATGGGCCTCAACGACAACTTCAGCTACGAGACCGCCGCCGCCAAGATCAAGTCGCAGATCACCGCCGACTTCACACGCCTCAAGACTGCCCTTCCCGATGCCCGCATCATCGTCGTCGAGCCGTTCTGGTACACCGATGAGAGGCCGGCCTCGGTCGGGATCATCATGGGTTGGGTGAAAGACGCGGCGGCCTCGATCGGTGCGGACTACATATCCGGGGCATCGCACTGGATCGAGGGGCATCCCGAGTGGATGGCTGCCGACGGTCTGCACCCGAACGACGAGGGCTACGCAGCAATGGCAGTGCAGATGGATGCGGCGCTGAAGAAGCTTGGTCTGTGAGAACCGGCCACCGCCCAGTCGACATTTGTGCGCGAGTAAACTAAAGCAGTGAACAAACCTGTCGACGTCGCCCTCATCGGTGGCGGCATCATGAGCGCGACCCTCGGGGTGCTGCTCAAGCAGTTGCAGCCCGACTGGGACATCCAGATCTACGAGCGTCTCGGCGACGTCGCCGAAGAGAGTTCGAACCCCTGGAACAATGCGGGTACTGGCCACTCCGCGCTCTGCGAGCTCAACTACACCCCCCAACGCGGTGACGGCACCATCGACATCTCGAGTGCGGTGAAGGTCAACGAGCAGTTTCAGGTCTCGCGACAGTTCTGGTCGCACCTTGTCGACATTGGTGCGCTGCCCGAACCGGGCGCGTTCATTAACGCGACGCCACACATGAGCTTCGTTTGGGGCGCCGACAACGTCAAATACCTGAAGAAGCGCTTCGAGGCACTGAAGGACCACCCGCTCTTCACGGGCATGGAATACAGCGAGGATGCCAGCGTCATCCGCTCCTGGGCACCCCTCATGATCCCCGGGCGCGCCAAGTCGCAGCCGATCGCTGCGACGCACATGGCTGCGGGTACCGACGTGGATTTTGGCTCTCTCACGCACCTGCTGACGAAGTCGCTGGTCGCCGGTGGCGCGAAACTCAACTCAGAGGTGGTGGTCACGAACCTCACCAAGCAACGCGACGGCCTCTGGCGAATTAAGCTGCGCCACGATTTGGGAGGCACCCCTTACGCGCCGATCACTGCTCGCTTCGTTTTTGTGGGCGCGGGCGGCTACGCGCTGGGGCTGCTGCAGAAGTCTGGCATCAAGGAGATCCGTGGCTACGGTGGCTTCCCTGTCAGCGGTGAGTTTCTGCGCACCGACAACCCCGAACTCGTCGCGAAGCATCGGGCGAAGGTGTACGGCAAGGCGGCGGTGGGGTCACCCCCGATGTCAGTTCCGCACCTCGACCTTCGTGTTGTGGGCGGCACCGGCAGCCTCATGTTCGGGCCGTACGCGGGCTTCAGCCCCAAGTTCCTGAAGACCGGGTCACTCTTCGACTTGTTCGCCTCGATCCGCTGGCACAACATCCTGCCGATGATCGCGGCTGGTCTCGGCAATCTCGGCCTCGTGAAGTACCTGCTTAGCCAACTCACTGCCCGGCAGAGCACCAAGTTTGCCGAGCTGCAACAGTTCTTCCCGGGTGGCAAGCCCGAGGATTGGTATCGCATCACGGCCGGCCAGCGCGTGCAGGTGATCAAGAAAGACCGCAAGAAGATCGGGGTACTTCAATTCGGCACCGAGGTGGTCGCGGCGGCCGACGGGAGCATTGCGGGCTTGCTGGGAGCATCGCCAGGCGCGTCCACCGCGGTCCCGATCATGCTCGGCCTCATCGAGAAATGCTTCCCAGACCGCATGGCGGGGTGGACGCCGGGGTTGACGAAGATGATTCCGAGTTATGGCACCTCGCTTGCGGATGATCCGGCCGCTGCAGCACGAACCCTCGCGAGCACCGCGAAGGTGCTCGGCATCAATTCGTGACGGCTCTGGCGGTGCCATACCTCGTAGGCGACACGAATGGCTTCGGCGGCTCGGGGTACAAATAGCGCCATTCGGGTGACATGATTGCGTTCATGACCACCATCGAGGCGGAACCTACCGCGTCGCACCCGAAATCGCACATCCGCCTCGCAATCCTCGATGATCACGAGGTGCTGCTCGACAGCCTCGGCCTCTGGATCTCGACGAACGCCAAAGACTTTGAGCTCGTGCTGAGTGCGAACACCTGGCTGCAACTTGTGCACAGCGACAACTTCCCCACCGACCTTGTTCTTATCGACTTCCAGCTCAAGGAGCCGATCTCCATAGAAGCTCGCGTGCGCACGTGCCGGGCGGCCGGCGCAAAGGTCGTGGTGCTATCCGCCCTGGATTCCGACGAGTCGAGAGATCGTGCTCTTGCCGCAGGCGCCGCAGCCTTCATCTCCAAATCCCTCCCGATGCTTGAGGTGATGGATGTGCTGCGTGGCGTCATGGGCGTCGACCTCACCGCGACACCACAGCAGGATTGGCGACCGCTGCCAGGCGGCGCGTTGCATCACAACCGCCCCAAGCTCAGCGCGGGGGAGACCGAAGCGTTCCGCCTCTATGTAACCGGATTGAGCACGGCAGAAGTCGCGGTGCGAATGAGTGTGCAATACGAAACGGTGAAGACATACCTGCGTCGGGTGCGGGAGAAATACAGCAAAGTGGGAAGGCCAGCCAGCAAGAAGGCCGAGCTTCTCCGACGAGCGGCGGAAGACGGATACCTTAGCTAGGTGAGCAAACTGTATTTCCGCTACGGAGCGATGAACAGCGGCAAGAGCACTGCGCTGCTGCAGGCCGCATTTAATTATGAGGAACGCGGCCAGCAGGTCTTGGTTGCAAAACCTGACATCGATACCAAAGGCGAGGCCGCTATTGTCTCGCGCCTCGGATTCCAGCGTAGGGTCGACTTCACAGTCGGTCCCGACGAAGACATCTACGCCAGGTTTGCGGCGGAATGCGCGCGGGTCTACAACGAGACCGGTCTGCCGATCAGCTGCCTGCTCGTCGACGAGGCCCAGTTCTTCACCGAGGGCCAGGTCGACGATCTGCTGCGCATCGCAATCATCGAGGGTGTGCCGGTTCTCGCCTACGGCATCCGCAC
Organism: Rhodoglobus sp.; assembly: GCA_040002635.1. Classification (GTDB taxonomy): domain Bacteria; phylum Actinomycetota; class Actinomycetes; order Actinomycetales; family Microbacteriaceae; genus Rhodoglobus. The sequence goes on along the minus strand of JBDUDZ010000004.1, from coordinate 9,828 downwards.
CGACTTCCAGACAGTGGCGTTTCCCGGCAGCCGTCGGCTTCTCGAGGTCTCGCACTCGCTAGAGGAGCTCAAGACGATTTGTCGTTGCGGGCGCAAGGCGATGTTCAACGCGCGCAAGGTGGGCGACCGCTACATCTTCGACGGCGACCAGGTCGCGATAGATGGCGTCGACGTCACCTACGAATCTCTCTGCGGAACCTGCTACCTCGACGAAAGCGGCGGCGTTCTCAACAACGGGTGGCGACCGAAATCTGAGTTCAGCTACGGGAGTGCGCCCGACGCAGATTTCAGCTGAAGCGGGCTAGCGCCGCAACAGCCGCCGGATGCCACGGCGCAGCCTTCTGGCGACGGCACGGGGTACTCGGTTCCAGTGGCCGCCCAACCGCACTCCGGCGGCCACCCGAGCATCATCGAGCGGCAGCGCGCGGCCAGCGAATGCGCGTGCCTGGGCAGCCACCAATACGGCAGCCGGGGCATGCTCGTCGGTGCGTGCTCGTTCGGCGAGCGAGGTGGTATCGATAGGAACGCGTGACGCGACAATAGCGAGATTGCCGTAGGCGCCGCGGGATACCTCGTCGGGCACGATCACCGCGAGTTCGGGAAATACGGTGGCGACTGTGGCGAGCTCTGCTTTGGCGAAACCAAGGTTGCCGGTCGACAACACGTTGATCACCACGATGCCAGCAGGGGACAGCAGCCCGTCGAGCAGTTCGAGGAATTCCTTTGTCGCTATATGCAGAGGCGCGACGTCTCCAGAGAACACGTCAACCACTACGAGGTCGGTGGCGCCCGCGTGATCGGCCGGAAGCCCTTCTGCCACCGCTCGTGCGTCGCCAATTCGCAGCGTGACGTCAGCGCCGGAGGCGAGGGGCAGGTGGTTGGTAACAAGATCGGCCAGCCCGGAATCGAGCTCGACGGCAAATTGCTTGGATCCGGGCCTGGTCGCGGCGATGTAGCGGGCGATGGTCAGAGCTCCGGCGCCAAGATGCAGGGCGCGGATGGCAGTGCCGGCAGGAGCGACAATGTCGACGACGAAGCTTATCCGGCGCACATAGTTCAACTGCAGGTCTGTCGGATCGTCGAGGTTGACGTGTGATTGCGTCACGCCGTTAACAACAAGGCTGTGGCCGCCGTTTCGTCCGCGCCCGGACACGATTCTGGGTTGCGTTCCGTCAACGTCGGGCGTTTGGGGAATCGCGTCGTTCATGCCCGCAAGACTATCTCGGCCGCCTCACCGGTCAGCACAGCTGCGACCGCTGGGCGTCACGCTTCCCGCGCTTCACCGCTCTTAGCCATAGTCTGGCGCGGCCGGCAGCCCAAAGAATTCTTCCAGGGTGGTGATGGCCTTATTGTGCATCTCGGTGGCGAGTTCGATGCCGACAAATCGCATGTGCCACGGCTCGAACTCATATCCGGTAACTGCAGTTTTGTCGGCTGGGTAACGAAGGATGAACCCGAAACGCCAGCCATTTGCGGCGAGCCACTGTCCCTGCGGCGTGTCGGCAAAGCAGGCGTCCAGTGTGCAGTTGGCAGGCAGGGCGCTCACGTCGAGCGCCAGGCCGGTCTGGTGTTCGCTATACCCCGGCCGCGCGCTCGTCGCATCGGCCCCGGCCTGTCCCAGACTGTCGACCCAGCCCTGATAGACGCTGACCTGGGTCGAATAGCTGCGGTATGCACTCTGCGATTGCATCTGCAATCCCGTCTCAGCGGCGAAGGCGGCGAACATCGCGACAACGGCATCCGATGCCGCTTGCCTGAGCACCGGCTCGTTGGCGAACTGCACCGGAACAGAGACGAGATCGGGCGCCTCGTAGTCAGCGGGGCTCAACGGCCGAAGCTTGTCGACCACCACCCAGTAGCTCGACGGGTCATCGATCGACTGGGCGCTCTTGTTGAATGTGGGTGTGGGTGTGGGTGTGGGTGTGGGAGTTTGCACGGGGGGTGGAGTGGATGACCGGCTCGGGGTGTTCGACGGAACGGGCATTGGTACTTCCGGCCTCCCCGTGAGCGCGACCACCGTGACAGTTCCCGCGACGATCACCGCTGCGGCAGTCGCGATGGCAATGACAAGTCGTCGTCGTCGCCGAACCTGACGCGAAAGTCGCCGGGGCCGGAGAGTGGACACCCGATGATCTTAGAGGGGAGCCGCGGGAGAGCCACGAGAGCCGCGGTTAAACGAGAGAAGGGCTGCCATGATGGCGGCCCTTCTCTATGACGCAGTTTCTGTCACAGTGCCTGTGACACGGTCGGGGTAACAGGATTTGAACCTGCGACCTCTTCGTCCCGAACGAAGCGCGCTACCAAGCTGCGCCACACCCCGATCGTCCGCGAAAAGCGAACTAATCAAGAATAGCCGAAATCTCCGGCGGTCAAGGTCACGACCACCGCTTCGGGTGGGCAGGCGAACCGCACTGGAGCGTAAATGGAGGTACCGATTCCGGCGCTCACATTGAGAAATGCGGAACGCCGGGCGTGCTGCCAGAGGCTCAATCCCTGAGCCTGGTCTCGTGGAATATCGCAGTTTGTGACAAGCGCCGGAAGCCCGGGGATACGCACCTGTCCGCCATGGGTGTGGCCGGCGAAGATCACGTCCGCGCCGTTAGTGACGAAAGAGTCGAGCACGCGGCGGTAGGGGGCGTGCGTGACGCCAATGGAGACTGCTTCAGGGCCAGAGCGGTCATCCTGCCAGCCCACGTTTTCGCGCATCTGTTCGATCTGACCGGGCAGCCGATCGAGCTTGTCCCAACCCCGGTGGGCATCGTTCACCCCGAAGAACTCGAGCCGTGCCCCGCGAATCTCCATCGCGCGCGCCGTGTTGTTGAGCGAGAGCCAGCCAAGGGTGTCTTCGAAATATGCCTCGAGCGCGGCGGTGTCGAGATTTGTAGCCCTACCGCCATGCCGTGATGGGGCCCCGAAGTACGCAAAGGGATTCTTTGCCTGCGGGCCGTAGTAGTCGTTAGATCCGTTTACGAATACGCCGGGGATGCCACGCAAGGGCTCCAGCGCGTACTCGAGGCCGGCCAGCCCGTCAACGTGGCCGAGGTTATCACCGGTGTTGACCACCAGGTCTGGCTCGAGCAACGCCAGTGACCGCACCCACTCCTGCTTGCGATACTGCCATGGCGCCATGTGCAGATCGGCGAGGTGCAGCACGGTCAGATCGCGCGACCCCGGATCGAGTACCGGCAGCACCTCATGCCTGATGGTGAACCTATTGCGCTCTACGACGGCGCCCCACGCGAAGGCGACAGCACTGACTGCTGCCACCGCGCCGAGCGCGGTGGCAGCAGTTCGCGGGCCGTTGCCTATGGGCAAATGGCTTTGGTGTAGGTCAAAGTCACTGCTGCATGGGGCAGGACGTACGTACCGGGCGCGGGGCTCGATGCGGAGACCTTGCCCTCGCGGGGATCCGGCGTGACAGGAGTCGGCGGGATCGTCACTGGCGCCGGAGCGATAACGCTGCAACTGTCGGTGATTGTCATGTAACCGGCGGCGTTGAGCGCTGCGTGCGCCTGCGCGAGGGTGTTGGTCTTGCCGTCCAACACCACATCCGGGAACTGCACAAGGTTGCCCTTGCTCGTGGTCACCGTGATTGTGGTGCCTGCTGCCGATTGGCTGCCGGCCGGCGGATCAGTGCTGACCACCATGCCCAAAGGCACCTCAGAGTCGACGGGGCCGCCGTCGACGTAGGTGAAGCCCAGGCCCTCGAGAAGTGCCTTCGCTTTCTCCGGGCTCAGCCCGCGAACATCCGGAACCTGCAGACCAGAGCCACCGAGCAATACGCCGGATGGCGTCGGGAACGCACCACCGCCGTACTTGGAATTCGTGACCAGGGCCGTGGCGGCCATGATCGGATGTCTTAGGTTGTTGCCGCCCCAGTCGGCCCACTCGTAGTCGTACAACTGATACCTGTCGACAATGTTGCCGACCCAGGTTGCCGTCGCCACGGCGGTTGTGGATGTGATGATCCAGGTGTGCACAGCGCCGTCGGCGGTACCTGTCTTTCCCAGGATCGGCACGCCGTCTTCGGGGTTCGATCGGGTACCCGTTCCATTGGACATGACGCCCTGCAGCACGAACGCAACAGTCGCGGCAATGTCGGGGTCGATCGCCTGGTGGCAGTCGCTGCTCTGGCCGGGAAGTACAGCGCCGCTCGGGTCGACCGCGCGGTCAACAATGATCGGCGTGCAGTACTTTCCGCCAGCTGCGATCGTCGCGTACGCGCCGGCCATGCTCAGCGGGGTGACCTCATTGGTTCCCAGCACCGACGAGGGGTTAGTCTGCAGCGGCGTACCGTCGGCCCGCTCAACACCCATCGATTCCGCCACGTGGCGGATGTCGCACAGGTCAAGCTGGAGCGCCATCGAGATAAACGCGCCGTTTACCGAGTTCAGAGTGGCGTTGTAGACGGTTTGTGGACCGCCTTCTCCCGCCGCATCATTTGTTGGGGAGTAGGTGCCTCCCCAGCCCCCCTGACAGGAGTCTTTGAACTTCGACTGTTGTATAACGCGCTCGTCGCCGTTCACCTTCTCGTAGATTCCCTTGCCACTCTTGAGCCAGTCAACGAGGGTGAAGAGCTTGTATGACGAACCTGGCGGGAACCCGCTCGAACCCCCGTATTTCTTGTTTGTGTTGAAGTTGACCGCTGTCGTCGTTGGGCCGCCTCCATCAAGAGAATCGTTGAAGATCTTGTTCTCGGTCATCATCAGCACCCTGCCGGTGCCGGGCTGCACCGCAACTGAGGTGCTACCCAGGGCGAGTTGGGTTTCGGCATTGTTGGCGTACTGCCAGGTGACATTCTGTGCATTCACCTGGATGTCCATGTCGAGCGTCGTGTAGAGCTTGTAACCGCCCGCCTTCCAGTTCGCTTCGCGCGTCTTCACATCGGTGCCGAGGAACGCATAGTTGTCTACGTTCTTGACGACGTAGTCGCAGAACCAGGTGGCGTAAGCGTTGGCGCCGATGCACCCGTTCACCGGGGCGTGGGGCTTGACCGTGGTGTCATCCACCGGGCTCGCCAGTGCGGTGCTGAGCTCTTTCTGGGTGATGTCACCCACCTGATGCATGTTGTTGAGGATCACATCGCGGCGAGCCTTGTTGGCCTTGTAGTTTTTTGGGGTGTCGAGTGCTCTCTCGTTCGGATACTGCACGATAGCGATGAGGCTCGCGGCCTCCGGCAGGGTCAGGTCTTTCGCGTCGACGCTGTAGTAGCGCTGCGCCGCAGCCTGGATGCCATAAGTGTTGGACCCGAAGAAGGCGATGTTGAGGTACGCAGTAAGAATCTCCTTCTTCGTGTAACTCTTCTCGAGACCGATGGCGAGCTTCATCTCTTTGAGCTTGCGGTTGAAGTCGGGGGCCGTCGCGTCGGCGTACGCCTTCTTTTGAAGGGCTTGTGTGGGCTCTAACAGCGCCTGCTGCACGAAAATGTTCTTCACGAGCTGCATCGACAAGGTGGACGCGCCGCTGGCCGAGGTGCCCGCCGCATTGCCGACTGCCGCACGAACCACGGACGACACGTCGACACCGCCGTGCTCAAAGAATCGCCGGTCTTCGCCATCGACTGCTGCCTCCCGCGCGTAGGGCGAGATTTCTTCGTAGGGCACCTCCTGGCGGTTCTGGTCGAAGATCGTCGCGATCAACTCGTACCCATTGACGTTTCCGGGGCCGGTATAGGTTGCCCAGAGCTCGTTGCGCTCAGACTGGTGCCCGATCTCGAGATATTCGGGAAGGCTGTCGAAAATGCCGATGGCGCTGGATGCGGTGATGCCGGTAACTGCGACGGCGGGGGCGACCATCACGGTGACGAGAAGACCGGAGAGGACGCTGAACCCGAGGAGGCCGACTGCCGCGGAGAGCACACCTCGACGCGGAGATTTTTGGGCAGACATAGAATCAAGGGTACGGGATAAGACTCGACCCCAAGCTGAACGGATGCCCACAATGCCGACCTGGGAATACCTCACGACGCCGCTCATCATCCATAACACCTCAGCGATCCTCAACAACTGGGGCTCGGAAGGGTGGGAACTGGTGCAAGTCGTGACCGGTCCTGAAGGCGGACTGGTCGCGTACCTTAAGCGTCCCGTCGCCGCCGCCGTGAAGGAATCCTGATGTCAAGGCTCGACGAGCGCCTGGCCGAACTCGGTGTCGCGGTGCCAGCAAGCTCTAAGCCGCTAGCGGCCTACATCCCCGCGGTTGCCTCGGGAAATCTCGTATTCACCTCGGGTCAGTTGCCCATGGTCGACGGTGCCCTCGCGGTCACGGGCAAGGTTGGCGCCGAGGTGGATGCCGAGACGGCGAAGCAACTCGCCCGCACCTGCGTGCTCAACGGCCTTGCAGCCGCACGTTCGGCGATCGGCTCACTCGACCGCATCACGCGCGTGGTGAAAGTCGTTGGATTCGTGGCCTCGGCCCCCTCGTTCACCGGCCAGCCCGGCGTTATCAATGGCGCGTCGGAGTTGCTCGCCGAAATTTTCGGGGATGCCGGAACGCATGCCCGCAGCGCAGTCGGGGTCGCTGTCCTGCCTCTCGATGCTCCTGTCGAGATTGAGTTCGTCTTCGAGTTCGCCTAAGAAGCAGGGTTGACTTCGCCTGAGAATCAGGGTTGATCGGGCTCGAAAGGCACTCGCCAGAACGACACATTGCGTGCAAAGACGCTTGCGATACACTGAACGCGTCGAATGCAAATTTGGCGTGCAACGCAAGCGATTCCCCCCAATCCAGCGTTGCTGTGGCGGCGCCCGTTCCCCCCGATGGGCGCCGCCCCTCTTCGTTAAGGCTTCCGCCGTTGCCGGTGTGCTCTTCTCCTCCACAACGCAGGTGAGCAGCTGGTTTCTGCGCCAACCACTGCCTCGACACGGCGTCGACGGGCCAGGCCTTCTAGCGTCGGGCCGTGGATGACTTAGCCGCTCCAGTTGGCACGCCCTTCGTCGCCCGGCGGCCGGGCAGCGACCCTGTTCAGCCCGCCCTCGCGAGCCGCGCTCGAAGCGCGGATTTCGGTCGGCTCGCACCCCTGGTCGCAGACCCGACGGTGACGGACGTGTTCGTAAATGGTCCGCGAGACGTCTGGGCAGACCGCGGTTCGGGCGCCGAACGACAGGCGATCTCCTTCACCGAACCAGAACTTCGCGACCTGGCGGTGCATCTTGTCGCCGCGGGTGGCAGGCACATCGACGAGGCGACGCCCTGCGTCGACGCCCGCCTGTATGACGGGGTGCGGGTGCACGCAGTGCTTCCGCCAATCTCACCGGCGGGCACTTTGCTCTCTATTCGGCTGCCGCGCTCCACGGCGTTCTCGCTCGCCGAACTTGAGCTCGCGGGTTTCTTCGACTCGATCCCGGTGGAGGTCGTCGTCTCGCTCATCAGGCGGCGAGTGAACATGCTCGTGACCGGGGCCGGCGGCTCCGGCAAGACGACGCTGCTGTCGGCCATGCTCGGCGAGGCCGACGCGGGGGAGCGCATCGTCGCGATCGAGGATGTTGCCGAGCTGCGGCCGCGGCATCCACACTTCATTGCCCTCGAGGCACGCCAGGCCAACCTCGAGGGCGCGGGCGGGCTAGGGCTGACCCGCCTGCTGCGCGAGGCGCTGCGGATGCGCCCCGACCGGCTTGTGCTCGGCGAATGTCGTGGTGAGGAAGTGCGTGAACTGCTCGCGGCGCTGAACACCGGCCACGATGGCGGCGCGGGCACGCTGCACGCCAACTCGCTTGAGGACGTCCCGGCTCGTCTCGAAGCGCTCGGCGCGCTGGCCGGTCTCAGCCCGCAGGCGATGGCTCGCCAGGCGGTGAGCGCGATCGGCTCGGTGCTTCATGTCGAGCGCGTGGATGGGGTTCGACGGCTCGCCCAGGTCGGGTCGCTCGTCCTCGACGCGGCCGGGGCACTCGTACTGGCACCGACATGAGGCGCCCGCCGTTGGCCGCGGTCGCTGGCGTGACCCAGCGGCTCGCCGTGCTACTGGGCGCCGGGGTGACTCCGGTCTCGGCGTGGGGCTACCTCGAGCCCACGTCCGTTGTCACCCGTGTCGTTGAATCGCGCGCCGATCCGACAGGCATCGCCGACGAGATAGTCGCGGCCAGCGCCGGGCTCGGCGCCCTCGAATCCGGTGGGTGGCGAGGGCTGGCAGCGGCATGGTCAGTGGCGACCGACTCGGGTGCCCCACTGGCCGAGTCGCTGCGCGACTACGCGGCATCGTTGCGCGCGCTGGCGCAGTCGCAGCGTGACGTCGAGGTAGCGCTCGCTGCCCCCGTCGCGACAGCACGGATGGTCATGGTGCTGCCGGCGATCGGCGTGCTGTTCGGCATGGTTCTTGGCTTCGATACCGCGCGCACGCTGTTCGCGACACCGATCGGCTGGGCATGCCTCGTTGTTGGTGGCGGGCTCATCCTCGCGGCGCTGAGCTGGAATCGCCGCCTGGTTCGGGCTGCACAGCCGACCGAGGCTGCACCGGGTATCGAGTGCGACCTCATGGCGATTGCCCTGGCCGGTGGCGGCTCGCTGGTGGGCGCGCGAGCCATGCTCGACTCGGCGCTTACTCGGTTCGCGCTGGATGCCACGACCACCCGCATCGACGCGGTGCTGCAGCTCTCGGCTCGCGCCGGCGTCCCGGCGGCCGAACTGTTGCGCAGCGAGGCGGATGAGGCGCGGAGGTCGGCTCGTGCCACAGCGCAGGAGAAGGCCGCGGCCCTCTCGGTGAAGCTGATGCTCCCGCTCGGCCTGTGCATCCTGCCCGCGTTCATGGTGCTCGGGGTGTTCCCGCTGTTGGTGGCGGTCATCTCCTCAACAGTCGAGAGCTTCTAATTGCGGGTCACCGATCGTCGGGTAACCCGCCGATGCTGCTGACGTCCTACAAGACTCCACACATGAAACGAAAGAACTGGCTGCAATCCGACCGCGGTGCCGCAACCGCCGAATACGCAATCGCGACGATGGCCGCTGTCGGCTTTGCGGGGCTGCTCGTCATCATCTTGCGCTCCGATGAGGTGCGCGGCATGCTCACCGACATCGTGCGGCATGCGCTCGCGATTCCCGGCTAACGAAATGGTCGGCGGAGGGCGCCGCAGAAGCCGTTGGGCAATCGCCGCGCCAGAGCGCGGCAGCGTGATCGCAGAGCGCGGCAGTGTGATGGCAGAGCGGCGCAGCGTGATCGCAGAGCGCGGCAGCGTGACCGCAGAGTTTGCCGTCGCGCTGCCGGCGGTCGTGCTCGTGCTCGCTTGTTGTCTTTCTGGTGTGCAGGTCGCAGGCCAGCAGCTGCGCTTGCAAGATGCCGCGGCCTCCGCTGCTCGCGCCGCCGCCCGCGGCGGTGATGCTGCCAGCGCGTCCCGCCTGGTGCCCGGCGCAGGTCTCACGCGGTACACCGAGGGCGATCTGGTCTGCGTTCGTCTCACCGCCGCCTCCACCGCCCTGGTTGGCACAATCATGGCGCTGACGCTCTCGGCGACGAGTTGTGCGCTGGGCGGGGGAAAGTAGTCGTGCTGTCTCGGCCCGGCGGCGAACACGGTTCGGGTTCGATTCTCGCTGTCGCGCTTGTGGCCGGGCTCGCGTCGCTGGCAAGCCTCTCTCTACCTCTTTATATGGGGCTCGCCACGCGGCAGTCCGTGGCGGCTGCCGCCGACGCGGCCGCCCTCGCCGGCGCCGATGTCGAGGTGGGCATCCTGTCGGGCTACCCTTGCGATGCGGCATCCCGAGTCGCGGCCGCGAACGGCGCAGCGCTCTCGTCTTGCGACAGTGATGGGCTGGTCGTAACGGTGTCGGCGACACGGTACATCCTCGGAATTCCCGTCACGTCGTTTGCCTCGGCCGGGCCGCCGGAAGGCTGAGCGCGGGCCGCCG
>JBDUDZ010000003.1:0-22719 GCA_040002635.1 Rhodoglobus sp. | reverse complement strand
CTCGCCGAGCAACTCGGCGTGCTGGATTCGGCGGTATTCTTCAACGAATCCTGGGTCGATTTCGACGAGCGGCAGAACTACCTCACCGAGGCCGACGCTGGGGTATCGACCCATTTCTCGCACATCGAGACGACGTTCTCGTTCCGCACCCGCATCCTCGATTACCTCTGGGCGGAGCTGCCGATGGTCGTCACCGACGGTGATCATTTCGCCGACTTGATCCGAGCGGAAAACCTCGGCATCGTCGTCGAGGCGGGTAACGTGTCCGAACTCGCCGACGCGTTGGAGAAGGTGCTCTTCGACCCGGAGTTCGCGGCGGAAGCCAAACGCAATATCGCCCGCGTGCGGGAGCGCTACTACTGGGCCACCGCGCTCGCTCCCCTCGTGGACTTCATTGCGCGCCCGCATCACGCCGGCGACAACGCGGATCTCTCGTCGTCGGCACGGGCACGTGCCCGTAGGAAGCGTAAGAAGAGCTACGGCCTGCGGCACGACGCAGAGCTCGCGCTGTTTTACCTGCGCTCAAGCGGTCCCCGGGTGGTCATGGGCAAGGTGCTCCGGCGGCTCCGCAGATCATGACGCCCCGGCCCCGGGTTTCGGTCGCGCTGTGCACCCACAACGGTGCGCGCTTCGTGGTCGAGCAGGTGCGCAGCATCCTGGAGCAGTCTGAGCCCCCTTCGCAGGTGGTGATCTCAGACGACGCGTCGACGGACGACACAGTAGCGCTCGTTGAGGGGCTGTGGGCGTCGCTGACTCCGGATCGGGCGCCCGAACTGCTGATCCTCCGCAACGCCGTGGCGCTCGGCGTAACCCGCAACTTCCAGCAGGCAGCTGAGGCGTGCACCGGCGACCTTGTCGCCCTCTGCGATCAGGACGATATCTGGCGCCCCGAGCGGCTCGAGCGCATGGTTGACGTATTCGAAACATCGCCAGACCTCGGGCTACTGTTCACGGATGCCCGACTCATCGACGCCACCGGCACCGACCTGGGCCTTTCCCTTTTCGACGCCCTCGAGGTGAGGGATGCCGACCTTGAGGAAATCCGCCGCGGAGACGCCTTCGGCGTCCTGCTCAGGCGCAACCTGGTCACCGGCGCAACCGTCGTGTTCCGCCGCACGCTGTTGGACTCGGCGTCGCCGTTCGACCCTGCATGGGTCCACGATGAGTGGCTCGCGATCCTCGCGGCGGCCGTATCACGAGTCGACTGGTTGCACGACAGCCTTATCGGCTATCGCCAGCACGGTGGCAACCAGATTGGTGTGGCGGCACCGAACCTGCGCTATAAGGTCGCCCGGGTTTTTGAACCGCGCGGCGATCGTTATACCGGCCTGGCTGGGCGGGCGGGGCACCTGCTGCAGCGGCTCGAAGTGCTCGCTGCAGTGCCCCCCGTGCTCGACGCCGCCCGGGCCAAGCTCCTCCACCAGGAACGCCGTGCACAGTTGCCGGCGGCTCGCCCCGCCCGGGTTATCCCCGTGCTGCGCGAGGCAGCCACGGGGCGTTACCGGCGGTTCAGCAGCCAGGGCAACTTGGACATCCTGAGAGACCTGCTAGGTCCTCACGCCTGAGGCAAACTGAGGTTCGGCCGACGTGGCTGTCCACCGCATCGAATTGAGGGCGACAAGCGCAGCGGCGAAGGCCAGCGAGCCCGCGATCCAGACGAACATGGGCGAGATGGGAAGGTGCCACCACCACTCGGCACCGGCATCCAGGTCGAGCCCGGGCATGTCAGCGCCGGTGACATAGCGACGGATGTTCGTCTGAAGCGCGACGGCGTTCGCGAACGAGAGACCAATCACAATGAGCCAGCGTTGCGCTGACGTAGTCGCCAGCGGTCGGCCAGCCGTCAGGAGCAGGAAACCGGCAAGCATGACCACAAGGGGCAAGAGGTAGCGAGGCTGGTAGTTGGCTCCTACTACCGAGTTCGATTGCACAAGCAGCACGATCGGGATCACAGTCATCGCGCCGAGTATGGCGAACACTGCGATTCCCTTGCGCGGCACGTGAGAAGTCAGGCCGATGAACACCGCGCCCGCGAAGCACATGAGCGCTGCGGCCGGCACGCTCAGGGGAAGCGCTGTGTCTAACCAACCGAGGTTCCACGAACCGAACACTCCCGACCAGAGGCCCGGCAGGTAAGCGATATTTGCCAAGATCAGCGTGAGTGGGCCGGTTCCTTTGCCCGTTGGCGCCGCGCCGAGGCCGGCGGTGGCGGCATCACCCTGATGCGAGGTGAGGTAGAGCGCGATGGCGATGAGAGTGAGCGCTGCGGGGAAGATCGCTAAAAGAAAGTACTCCCGGGTTTTGCGGAAGGTCATGAACAGAACGAGTACCACGGCCAGTCCTGCATAGATCGCCGAATCGGCTCGGGCGCCCGCACCGATCACCGTCGCCACGGTCGCGACCGCGCCGAGCGCGAGCCGCCGCTTGCCCGTGGTCTCGAACACTCCGAGCAGCGCGATCCAGAGGGTTCCTGCCGAGATGATCGCCCAGCTGCTGGGGTTTGTTGACGGCACGAGTGACATGCCCAGGGGTACGAGCGAAAGCGCGAGGGCGGCTACGAGCGTTGGCCGCCGGTGAACCGGTAGGAGCCAGAACAATAGCGTCACCAGGCCAACGAAGAGAACACTGTTCGCCGCCTTCATGACGAGCACTGACGCATCGATGTCGGGCCCGGCAAGGAAGCTCATGGCGAAGTAGAAAACCGGCGGGTAGAGGCCGGTGAAGTTGCCCCTGGGCGTCGTGACGACGTCAGAAGGGTTCTCGCCGAAGTCCTTGCCCTGGCAACTCGCACTCGCATCGGGGTTGAAGGCGAAGCACACAGAGTCGATTACCAGGTCGCGGTACACAGTGCGTTCGTTCGGCTGGGCCGCGGTCTGGCAGCCATCTGCGTCGCCATGACCGCACCAGATGCTCGCGAGGTGGAAGTCGTCGTCTGGCGATGATCCGACAGGCGAGGAGAGCCCCCACGACATGAAGGCGACGATGGCCAACAGTGGCGTCGCAACAGAGATAAGGAGCCGCCGCCGAGCCGCGGAGACTAGCGATTTGGCTCCGGTGTCGATGCCCGACTCGCCCGCTGTCACAGTGAGCGCTCGAGTGGACGGGCGCGAAGGCGCTCGATCACCTTCTTGACTCGCGTCTGACGGTCGATCGAGACGTAGTCGGCCGCAAAACTCTGCAGCCAGCTGCGGCCGACGGAGGCGAAAAGAAGTTCCTGGCGTGCGATTCTTGTCGCATTGCGGGGGATGCCCGTGCGCGCGGCATCACGCCAGAGTGCGCGCCAGAGTGCGGCGCGGGGCCTTCGGCGTCTTCCGCGCGCGACCACGCCGATTCCTTTCGCCATTGCGGTGTCGCTACGATCCCGGTCGTCCACGCGCTTGCGGACCAACGGTTCTTCGACGACCTGGATGGTGCCGCGCAGAACGAACCACCACCCGAGCAAGACGTCGCCTCCGTATGCTGCAGTGAACATGGGCGAGGCCAGGAGCGCGTCGCGGCGGTAGAGGCTGTAGAGCTCACTCCAGCGCACCCGACGCAGGTAGTACCGCACACGCCGTCGTAGGGAGGGGCTGTTGAGTGCGCGAGGACGGTCGTAGTAGAGGACATTCCCGTCGTTGTCGAAGTACTCGACGAAGGCGAACGCGGCGTCGATCTCCGGCTGTGCGTCGAGGAGTTTCGCCGTGAGCGCGAGGTAGTCAGGGAAGAGAGCGTCGTCGGCCGAGAGCCACGCAAAGTAGTCGCCTGAACTGTCGCGAACCGCCCGATTAAAATTTTCTGCGGCGCCGACATTCTTCTCGACGCGGCGAACCGCGCCCGACGTGAGCAGCCCGGCAGCGATCGTGTCGGTACCGTCGGTCGACGCGTTGTCGAACATGAGAATCTCGTCGGCGGGGTGGCTCTGGCCGAGGACCGAGCGGATAGCGTGCTCGATGTAACGGGCCTCGTTGTATGCCGGGATGCCAACTGAGATGCGTGTCACGGGAGCTATCCTGCCACGCGATAGTCTGGAGCCGTGAAAGCTGTGATTCTGGCCGGTGGACTCGGAACTCGGCTCAGCGAAGAGACAAGTGTGCGCCCCAAGCCCATGGTCGAAATCGGCGGTATGCCGATCCTCTGGCACATCATGAAGCTGTACGCCGGCCACGGCATCCACGAGTTCGTCATCTGCTGCGGCTACAAGGGCTACGTGATCAAGGAGTTCTTCGCGAACTACGCCCTCCATACATCCGACGTGACATTCGATCTCCGGGCCGACACGATGGAGGTTCACGAGCGCAGGGCAGAGCCGTGGCGCATCACGCTCGTTGACACCGGCGATAGCTCAATGACCGGGGGGAGAATTCGCCGGGTAGCCGACTACCTGCGCGATGGGGAAGAGTTTTGTCTCACCTACGGCGACGGGGTCGGTGACATCGATATCACCGCGTCGATCGATTTCCACCGCTCACACGGGCACGACGCAACGATGACGGTCATGCGCCCTGCTGCGAGGTTCGGGGCGGTAGTAATGGACAACGCGGGGCAGGTCACGAGCTTTCAGGAGAAGCCGGTCGGTGACGGCGGCCAGATCAACGGCGGTTTCTTCGTACTCTCACCCCGCGTTCTCGACCGCATCGACGACGATTCGACGGTTTGGGAGGAAGGCCCGCTGAAGAGTCTGGCGGCCGACGGAGAGCTCGTTGCATTCGAGCATGAGGGGTTCTGGCAGCCAATGGACACCCTCCGAGACAAGAACAACCTTGAAGAGCTCTGGGCTTCGAACCGGGCGCCATGGAAGCTCTGGAGCTGAGACGTGGTCTCACGGGACTTCTGGTCGGGGCGGCGCGTTCTCGTGACGGGTCATACCGGATTCAAGGGAAGCTGGCTTGCGCTGTGGTTGAACTCGCTCGGTGCCGAAACGCACGGTATCGCACTTGAGCCGCCCACTCGGCCGAGCCTCTACGAGGCTGCGGCAATCACCGAACTTCTCGAGAGCGACGAACGGGTAGACATTCGGGATGCCGCTGCGGTCACAGCCGCGCTGCACCGGATCCGGCCAGAGATCGTCATCCACCTGGCGGCACAGTCTCTCGTGCGCGCGTCATATGACTTCCCCCTTGAGACCTATGCCACGAATGTCATGGGCACGGCCCACGTGCTCAACGCGTTGCGCGACGTGGACTCGGTACGGGTCGCGGTGAGCGTCACCACAGACAAGGTGTACGAGAACTTCGAGCGTCCGGGCGGTTACCGAGAAGACGAGCCGCTCGGCGGATACGACCCGTATAGCAGCAGCAAGGCGGCCGCCGAGCTGGTGACTGCTGCCCTGCGGCGCTCATTCCTTGCCGACCGTGGCATCGCGGTTGCCAGCGCCCGCGCGGGCAACGTGATCGGTGGCGGCGACTGGGCGGCAGACCGGCTCGTGCCCGATGCCCTCACGGCCTTTTCGCAGGGGCGCCCCGTCGAGATCAGGAATCCAGAGGCGGTTCGCCCGTGGCAGCACGTGCTTGAGCCACTCTCCGGCTATTTACTACTTGCAGAACGACTCTCCGATGGGGGCCAAGAATACGCGGAGGCCTGGAACTTCGGGCCGGATGCCGATGACGCGTTGCCAGTGCGCGCCATTCTCGAGCGGCTCGCGCAACTCTGGGGTGATGGTGCGAGCTGGGTGGGTGACACCGCCGAGCACCCTCACGAAGCTGGACTCCTCGGTCTCGACGCCAGTAAGGCGCACGCTCGGCTCGGGTGGAGGCCGCGCTGGGCGATCCAGGACGCGCTGGCCGCGACAGTCAACTGGCAGAGGGAATTCCTTGCCGGAAAGTCAGCTCGCGAGACAAGTCTCGAGCAGATCGCGGAGTACGAGGCAGCACGCCCCGTGGGCATAGGGTAGACCGCGTGAACGAGACGCCAACCTCCCACGGAACCCCCGTCCCCGACGCCGACGCCTTCGCCGCAGAGCGCGATACTTGGCGCCGAGCGCTTGCCGACGACGAGGCTATCCGCGCTGAAGCGGTTGCTCTTCAAGTCTCCGCGGAGGGGCACCACTACACGTACCAACGTGAGTGGGCCGGAGTTCCGATCATTCGCTTGCCTGATGACATCGCTGTCTTCCAGGAACTCGTCTGGGAATACCGTCCGCAGCGCATCATCGAGACAGGCATCGCTCGTGGCGGGAGCCTTTTGCTGGATGCAGCGATGCAGCGCATGGCGGGCCTGGAGCCGAGCGTCCTTGGCATCGACATCGCGATCTATCCGCATACCCACGAGTTGATGGAAGGGCATCCGCTCGCTACGGGCGTTCAAATGCTGGAGTCGGATTCGACTCTCGAGACTGCCGTCGAAGCCACCCGAAAGTTCCTCGGCGACGCTGAGCGCGCACTGCTCGTTCTCGACAGCAATCACACCCATGACCACGTCCTTGGTGAACTCCGCGCACTGGCGCCTTTGCTGCCGGTGGGTTCGTACGTGCTTGTCGCTGACACCATCGTCGAAGAGTTCCCTGAGGGCCACTATCAGGATCGGTCATGGGATCGGGGCAACAATCCGATGACCGCGGCACGGGCGTTCGTCGCCGAGCGCGACGACTTCGAACTTGACCGGGGCTGGAGCCGCCGCGCCCTCGTTACGGAATTCCGTGACGGGATTCTCATCCGTACGGGTGTGTGACGTGGCAGTTGAACTGACTCCGCGGGGAACTACTGTTTGCCGTGGCTGCGGAGCAACACCGCTGGTCTCCGTACTAGATCTCGGCGAGCAGCCCGTCTCAAACCGGCTCATCGCCACGCCGGATGCCGATGATCCCGTGTTTCCCCTTCACCTTCGGGTGTGCCCGTCGTGTGGGCTTGGCCAGATCGGCGAATATCTACTTCCCGACCAGATCTTCGACGACGAATATCCGTATCTCTCCTCGATGAGCTCGTCCTGGCTCGCTCACGCTGAGGAGTATGCGGCCCGCATGACTGACGAGTTCGACCTGGGTCAGCACAGTCTTGTCGTCGAGGTCGCATCGAATGATGGCTACCTGCTTGACCGTTTCGTTTCTCGCAGTATTCCCGTGCTGGGGGTCGAGCCCTCAGGAAATGTCGCCGACCTCGCGGTGGCAAACGGCGTTCCCACTATCAAGGAATTCTTCGGCGTTGAGACCGCGAAGCGCATCGTGGCGCAACACGGCCATCCCAGGATTGTCGCGGCGAACAATGTGATGGCGCATGTGCCTGACATCGCCGATTTCGCTGGAGGCTTCGCTGCCCTCTGCGACGAACTCACCGTCATCACCGTGGAGAACCCGTCCTTCGCTGTGCAGCTCGAACAGAACCAGTTCGACACGATCTATCACGAACATTTCACCTACCTCACCGCCCATGCGGTCCGGATTTTTGCTCGTCGCGTGGGGCTCGACCTCTGGCGTGTCGAACGGCTTCCCACACACGGCGGCTCGAACAGGTATTGGCTGGCTCTCGCCGGTGCCAGGCAGATCGAGGCGAGTGTCGACGAGGTTATCGAGGAAGAGCTGTCGCTTGGACTGCTCGACCCCGAAAGCTGGAAGACATTTGCCGAGAAGTCGCAGAGCGCAATCGACGGCCTCCGGAGTTGGCTTGAGGAACGTTCCGCGGCCGGTCGTATGATCGTCGGTTACGGCGCCGCGGCGAAGGGGAACACATTCCTCAACGCGGTCGGCGCGCCCGCTCGGGGTCTGCACTGGGTAGTGGATGCCAGCCCCGAAAAACAGGGAAAGTTCCTTCCTGGCAGTCACGTGCCGATCGTCGCGCCCGACGCGATCGCGGGCGAGTCGCCCGACGACGTGCTCATTCTGCCGTGGAACCTGCAGGCGGAAATCAGTGCCCTTGTCGAGGAGCGCTCGCCGAAGTCGGAATCGTGGGTGGCGATCCCGGAGATGCACCGAGTCGGCACGAAGTGATCGAGCCGCTCGCAATTCCGGGAACATTCCGAATGGCGGGTCGCATTGCGCGGGATGAGCGGGGTTCATTCCGCAAGGTTTTTGACAGCGTGGCAGACGACATTCCGGGTGACTTTCGCGGGCTTACCGAGGTCGCAATTTCACACAACACTGTCGCTGGCACGATCAGGGGTATGCACTGGCAGGCTGACCCGCACGCCCAGACCAAGGTGGTCTGGGTCGCTGCGGGCCGGATCGTCGACGTTCTGGTAGACGTACGGCCTACTTCGCCGGCATACGGCAATTGGCTCTCAGTTGAGCTCTCGGCTGACGCCGCCGATGCACTTCTGGTGCCGTTCGGGGTCGCGCACGGCTTCCAAACGCTCGATGACAACAGCAGCGTGATCTATCTGATGGGTGGGGGATACGCACCAGAAAGCGCACGGACCCTGCGTTGGGACGATCCCACGGTGGCGATCGACTGGCCCCTGCCGGTATCGATAGTGTCCGAAAGCGATAGCGCTGGAGCGGCATGGCCCGTGTACTGATCACCGGCGGTTCGGGGCTCATCGGGCGCAGAGTCGCTGAGGCCTACAAGGCCGACGGCTCGGACGAGCTCGTTGGGATCCGTCGTAGTGACGTCGATCTTCTCGCCCCTGGTGCCTGGCTCGCAGTTTTCAACGAGCTGCTGCCCGACGTCGTTATCCATCTCGCCTGGTCGGCAAGCGCGCTGCCCGACTACCGCAGCCACGACGACAACTGGCGGTGGGCCGAGACGACGATAGAGGCAGCGACCACTGCTGTGCAACGCGGCATACGGTTTCTCGCGACCGGCACATCGGTTGACATTGCACCCGCCCGGGACGCGTATTCGATGTCTAAGGCGGCCACCCGAGAGGCACTTGCGACACGCATTGCGAGCGGGGATGTTGGCTGGCTGCGCCCCTTCTACGTGTTTGATGAGGAGCGGCCCAGCCCGGCGGTTCTGCGCGCTGCCCTTGACGCGAACTCGGCCGGGCGACCCGTGAGGCTAGCGAGCCCGCACGCCCTCCACGACTTCGTGCACGCGAAGGACGTCGGCACCGCAATTCGAAGCATTGTCGAAGGCGGGCTCATGGGCTCGCTCGACCTCGGATCGGGTGCACGTGCAACAGTTGCCGACCTTGTCGAGGCATATGGCTGCCGGTGGGTTGCTGACGGCACTGCGTCGCAGGTGGCTGCGAGCGAGGCAGCAGCCGATGTCGCCGTACTGAGGGTGGCCGGCTGGACGCCACGTGTCACCGATGCGCGGCTGCATCGCGTCGGAGGATAGCGCCAGTCAGGATCGTGGTATTCGCAGCGCAGCGAGTTGCACAGTGGCGCCGATGAGCGGCCCGATCGCCAGCGCGAGGACCGCTGCCCACTCGAACGGTACTGGTGCCAGGAATAGCACAAGGAGGGCGGCGGCAATCGCAGCGCTCCAGCCCGCAAGGTAGAGGCTGTGTCGGGCGGCGGTGATCGCCGCTACCCCGGTGAGTGTGATGATACCCAGCCCGGCGGTTGCTGCCGTGAGGGCGGCGATAATCCCGGCATCTGCGTGGTATCGATCGCCGAACACGAGTGGCAGTAGCGGAGGGCCGAACAGCGCCGCGAGACCCGAAAGCAAGGCGCTGGCGGCCAAAATCATGCCTACACCCACGGCAACCCAGCGCCGCCGCTCGTGGAGGCCCAGCCCAGTGAATCGGGCGACGAGGGCGTTCTGGAACGAGGTCAGCGGCACCATGAGGGGTGCGCGCGTGAGCGTCACCAGCAGAATGAGCACGCCCAGTGAAACGGCAGTGCTGCCCCTCGGGTTCGCGTTTGCTGCTGTCGAGAGCAGGGCCGGCCAGCCGATCACGAGGACACCGGATAGACCCGACGCCGCCATGGCCCGCAGGATGCGTGTCGTCGACTCTGCGACCGCGGTGTCAGAGCGGATCGAGAACGACTCACGGCGCAACGGCGACCAGAGCAGCGCGATGAGAATCTGAGGGACAAAGGCCAGAACGGCGGCTATCGAGAATCCGATCACGTTGGGCAGCAGAAGTGCGGCGATGACGAAGAAGACAAGTCGGGCCACGCCTTCGAGAATCACCAGAAGCGAGTAAGTGCGCCAACGCGCGAGACCTGCGACCATCCCGCCAACCGCGAGTGCTCCGCCGACGAGTACGGCCGCGATCGAGAGCAGGGCGAGCGACGGGCGCCAATCAGCACCGAAAACTGAGGGCCCCCAGAACAGCCCGCTAACGAATACAGTTACCGCGGTGGCAGCGCCCATGCTGACCGCGACTGCCCCGATCCGCGGCGTCGGCCCCGTGTCGGGGCCCGGCGCGAGACCTGCGTCGAGGCGGAGTTTAGCAACCCGTGAGACACGGATTACCTCCTGCGAGATGCCGCCGAGGCAACCCACCACGACGAAAAGCACCGACCAGAACACGGCGAACCTGGTGTAATCGGCCGGTCCGAGCCAGCGAGCAGCGAGGAATTGGGCGACGTATCCCGCGACGGCAACGACGATTGCCGCCGCGCCGACCTGGGCTGCTGCGCGCTTCACGAGCACACCATCACAGTGGGGGCTGAACGGCGACCTGACAGCAGCATTGCGGCTAGGGGTCGTGTCACTACCACCTCATAGACGCAGACGGGGCTCAGCGGGATCCAGACTTGGACGTCGAGGCCCCGCGGTTGGATCCGCGCGAGGGCAGCGGACGGATCGCTGTTGGCTTCTCTGCGAGGGCCTGCTCAAGTGTCTGAATTCGCAAGTCCTGGAGTGCAGCAGTCTCTGCCAGTTTCCGAGTCTTCGATTCGAGGGCCGTCAGCTCGGCGCTGTGTTGGATGCAGACGAGGAAGAGCACTGCCACGCTCACGAAGAACACGAGATTCAGCGGTACCGCGACGCCGACCAGGTTGGCCGCCCAGATGAGAACTGGTGGGAAAATTCCCACAATCAGGGCAAGGGTGCCGGCGATAAGCCACCAGACGGCATGGCGTTCACGCAGTCGCCGACGCCTGAGCATCTCAATCACGACGGCAAGAGTGAGCACAGCGGAAGCTACGCCGAAGATGTAGGAGGCGACGTTCATGCGGCGGGATTCCCTTCGTGCAGTGTGACCGGCGGGCGCATGAAAGCAACAAGAAGCGCCATTGATGCGCGCCCGAGATATGCGGTGCTCTTCAGCGGATTGTGCGAAGGGCGCCCGCCTGCCCGGGGTCGCATCGACACCGGCACCTGAACGATCGTGCAATTCGAGCGTGCAGCGATCACGAGAGACTCGATAGTGTCACCCAGGTATTCGGCTGGATAGTGTTCCGCAAAGAGTCTCACCGCGCGCGGCCCCGAAGCTTTGAAGCCCGACGTGGTGTCAGTCAGGCGCGTGTGCGCAGCCATGCTGAGGAATTTCGAGAGAACGACCATCGCCCAGCGGCGTGGTCCCTTCGCGGAATAGTCCCCCTCTCCGGCGAACCGAGCACCTATGACAATGTCAGCGTGATCGAGTCCTGCGACTAGCGCCGCGATGCTCGCGGGATCGTGCTGCCCATCAGAGTCGACCTGCACAACGTTGGCGAATCCGTTCTCGAGCGCGTACCGAAATCCGACGCGCATCGCCCCTCCCACACCCAGGTTGAAGGGTAGGCGGGCGACAAGTGCACCGCCGGCGATTGCTTCGTCTGCGGTCGCGTCATTCGATCCGTCATCAACTACCAAGACGGCGATTCCCGGCAATTTAGACAGCACCTCGAGAACGACGTTTCGCACTGACTCTTCTTCGTTCAGCGCCGGCATGACGATGAGCGTCGAAGAGAGTGTCGGGGCCATGGGGAAATTGTAACAATGCGGCGCGACGCCTAGCTGGTGCGGACGTGGCCTGCCTGCTCGAGGTACCACTCGTAGGTGCGAGCGATCCCATCGTGGAGTTCCGTGCCGGCAGACCACCCGAGGGCGTTGAGACGCGAGACGTCGAGCAATTTCTGTGGAGTGCCGTCCGGCTTGCTCGTGTCTTGAATGAGCTCGCCCTCGTATCCAACTGTGGTCGCGACGATCTCCGCGAGATCCCTGATCGTGAGGTCGGTGCCCACGCCGACATTAATCGTCTCGGGATCGTCATAGTTCTCGAGCAGGAAGAGGGATGCCTGCGCCAGGTCGTCCACGTACAAGAACTCGCGCCGGGGCGTTCCCGATCCCCAGATCGTCACCGAGCTGTCGCCGTTGTGCTTCGCCTCGTCCAAGCGACGCATGAGTGCGGGCAGCACGTGTGAGTTCTGCGGGTGGAAGTTGTCTCCCGGTCCATAGAGGTTCGTGGGCATCGCCGAAATCCAGTGCCGGCCATACTGTCGGCGCGCAGCCTGCACTTGCATGATGCCGGCGATCTTCGCGATCGCGTAAGCGTCGTTCGTGGGCTCGAGTTCTCCGGTGAGAAGCGATGATTCTTTGATCGGCTGTTGCGCGTACTTGGGGTAGATGCAGGATGAGCCAAGGAAGAGGAGCCTGTCGACATTGATCTCGTTTGCGGCATCCATCAGGTTGACCTGGATCTGGAGGTTGTCGCTCAGGAAATCGGCGGGATAGGTGTTGTTGGCGAAGATGCCGCCGACACGCGCTGCCGCGTCGATTACTACATCTGGGCGTGCTTCACGCATGAAGTCGAAGACCGCGCCCCGGTCTCGAAGGTCGACCTGCGACGAGGTGGCGCCGACGAGATCGGAGAATCCCACGGACTCCAGATGCCTCCAGATCGCCGATCCGACAAGCCCTCGATGGCCGGCAATGTATACCCGGCTGTTCCTGTCCACTGATCCTCCGCTGTGCATTCTGGTTATACTCGCTCCCGCGCCTGGTATTCCGGGCAGCATTCGAGAGCGCCCGAGCCATTTCGCGTTTTTCCGCCGGTGCCGGTAGTTCGAATGGTACCAACCTAGAAAGCAGAGCGATGCCTGACCCCAAGGTTCTCGTAGTCCTGCCTACCCTCGGTGACCGCACAGACACCCTGCGCGAGACGTTGGTTTCCGTTGACGCCCAGCGCGCGGATGTCGCTCTCACACTTGTCGTAGTCGCTCCGCAGACTGCGACGGCGGCCCGCGCTCTCTGCAAAGAGTTCGGCGCAGTAATTGTCGACGATCCGAGGGCCGGTATTTCGGCGGCGATCAACTTGGGCCTGGCAGCGCGAACCGACGAGACCTACTACGCCTGGGTCGGCGACGACGACGTATTCCGCAAGGGTGGCCTGGCGACCCTAATGGCCATGCTCGAAGCGACCCCGAAAGCCGTCTTGTCATTCGGCGGCTGTGACTATATCGATCCGGAGGGGCGCACCATCGCGGTCAGCAACGCTGGTCGCCTTGCCACGTTCCTTCTCGCGTGGGGGCCCGACCTCATCCCGCACCCGGGCACAATGATTCGCCTGGATGACTTGATTGCCATCGGCGGCTTCGACACGTCGTTGAAATACGCGATGGACCTGGATGCGTTCCTCAGCCTGCGACGCAATGGCAGGTTCGTTTTCACCAGGAAATCCGTCTCCGGTTTTCGTTGGCATCCTGACTCGCTGACCGTCGCCAACCGGCTGGCATCGAGCCGCGAGTCGGAGATGGTCAAGCGCCGGCACCTCCCTGCGCCTCTTCGGCCAGTCAGCGGGCTCTGGCAGTATCCGATTCGCTGGGCGTCGGCCCTGGCCGCCCGCCTCGTTAGCGCCCGAGCCCGTTCCCTGTAGGCTGTCATGGTTCATCGGGCCGCGTGATCGACGTTCCCTTACGTAGCAACTGGAGTCTCTTGCATGACTGAATCCACCCCAAAGAAAGCTATCGTCACCGGGATTACCGGCCAAGACGGGAGCTACCTGGCGGAGCTGCTTCTCAGCAAAGGCTACGAGGTGCACGGCTTGATCCGGCGTTCGTCGACATTCAATACGGATCGAATCGACCACATCTACCAAGACCCGCACGACCCCAACCCGCGGCTGTTCCTTCACTATGCCGATCTGAGCGAAGGATCACGGCTCGTGACTCTCCTCGACGAGATCCAGCCCAATGAGGTCTACAACCTGGCTGCCCAGTCGCACGTTCGGGTCAGCTTCGATGAGCCTGAGTACACCGGCGACGTTACGGGGCTTGGCACGATCCGCCTCCTTGAGGCGATCCGCGCACTCGGCCTTGATACCCGCTTCTACCAGGCTTCGAGCTCAGAGATGTTTGGCGCGACCCCCCCACCGCAGGACGAGAACACGCCGTTCTACCCGCGCTCGCCCTACGGCGTCGCGAAGCTCTACGCCTACTGGATAACCCGCAACTACCGTGAGGCCTACGGGCTCTTCGCCGTAAATGGCATTCTTTTCAACCACGAGTCGCCGCGGCGTGGTGACACGTTTGTCACGCGAAAGATCACCCGCGCGGTCGCCCGTATTGCGGCGGGGGCCCAATCTGAGCTCTTCATGGGCAACCTGGATTCGGTTCGTGACTGGGGATACGCGCCCGAGTACGTCGAGGCCATGTGGCGCATGCTTCAGCACAGCGAACCGACCGACTTTGTGGTCGCGACAAACACCGCGTACACGGTGAAAGATTTCCTTCAATTCTCGTTCGAGGCAGTCGGCCTCGACTGGGAGAAGTACGTGAAGTTCGACGAACGTTACTTGCGCCCCACCGAGGTCGACGCGCTTATCGGCGACCCCGGCAAGGCCAAAGACCTGCTGGGTTGGGAACCGACGATTCTCACCCCTCGCCTGGCAGCGATCATGGTCGACGCAGACGTCAAGTCGTTCGAGCTTGAGGGCTCACGTTATGTCGACCGGGTAGAGACCGCCTAGCCTCTACGACCTGACTTTGCTGCAGCGGCCTGGCTCATTGCCAGGTCGAAGCTGACGAGGGTTTCGTTCGCGACCTTGTGCCAGGAGAACCCTGTTGATCGCGTCAGGCCAAGCTGGGAGAGTTCTTTTCTCCGCTGCGGATTGCTGGCGAGTTCGACCACCGCTCGCGCCAGGTCGACGGGATCTCCCGCGTGGAAGTAGTCCACGGCGTCGGCACCCACCTCGCGGAACACCTCCGTGTCGGAGAGTATTACCGGAAGTCCGATCATCATGGCTTCGATGGCCGGCATTCCAAAGCCTGCCGCCAGGGTGGGGTCAATAAGTGCGGTCGCCGTAGAGAACAGTTCGCCAAGTTCTTCGGTGGGAATCCAGGACTTTAGCTCGACCCATGACTCCAGGCCCAACTCGCGCACGAGTGGTATCAGTGGGTCGTCGCCGAAGCTGCCGGTGATGACCAGCCGCGGTCGCTGCTCGGCCGGAATATGCGACCACGCGCGAACCACGGTGGGAAGGTCTTTATAGGGGCTGCGTTGCCCAATCGCGAGGAACAGGTCGTCGGCCCGAGCCTTAACAACACCCGCAGGTTTCGTTGCGCGGCCTGCGAGGGGGATCAGGTCGATGCGGTCTGGATTCACGTGCAGATGCCGCTCGATCGCACGTGCAGAAACTTTGCTGATCGTGATGATGCGCGTCGAGTTCGCCGCGGCGCGTTTCTCCATCCACTTCACCGGCTCGGTGAAAAGCTTCGTCTGCATGAGATGGGGGTGGGTGAAATAGAGCACATCGTGGAACGAAATGACGACCGGCGTCGTCGATCGCAGCGGCCCCAGCATCGCTGGCCCATGAATCAGGTCGGCTTTCTCTCGCGCCGCAAATCGTGATACGCGCAGAAGCTCGCCCCAGGCCCAGGCGACCCTGTTCTCTCCGCTGATCCCGGAGTCAACGAGGCGACCCGGAAACCAGGGTGCACCCTTCTTAACAAGTTCCTTGCTCGCGTAGCCGACGAACTCGTGGCCGGTTTCCATTTGCCCGAACTGGCTGTAAAGCTCGCGCGCGTAGATCTCAAGGCCACCTTTCGTCCCCGTTGATTGAAGGAGATTTACGATGATCTTGGCCACGCGTCCGATTGTACGGGACGCGTTCTTTACCTAATCGTTTCCGCTATCGCAGGCCGCAGACCGCGTGACTCTGCAGGTTGCTCTTGCTGTTCGGGCGCCGGGGATCCGAGTACAGCAGTCTTCAGGATGCTGATCAGGGGGGCCTGGTTGGGCACAGCGACGGGCCCGAACAGCAGGCTCGCTATGACTGCCCCGACCGCGATAGTCACTATCGCTCGACGACTGCGTGTCAGCGAGGCACTGGCGATCAGGTGCACCGCAAGGCTCATGATGATCACGATGAGCAAGACAGATACCGTCCACGCGAACTTGGCAGGGTAGTAACCCCAGATGAAGTCGACGCCGCGTCGCTGTGCCAGCAGATAGGCAAGGCCGGCGAGGAAAGTCGCGACCAGAGCCGCGACGCCGGTACCGGTGCGCAGCGTTTCGCCGCGCAGCGCCAGGGCTGCGGCCAAGACAGTGAGAGAGGTAATAATCAGCATTGAGCCGGGCCCGATGGGTGGGAATCCGCCGTTGTTTCCCAGCGCCGTTGGCGCGTCGAAGAGCTGGGGTAGCGTCACCCCGACCGCGTAGGCAAGCAGCACGACTCCGGTGACGGCAGCTGCGACCAATCCCCCCCTGCGCGCGCGTCTGATTGCACGTGCGCCTGTGACAAGAACCGCGACCCCTAGCCCGATGACGCACACGATCAACGGGCTCCAGACGCCGAGTGCCACCAACGCTGCGGTGAACAGCCCGGCGATTGCCACGAGTGGGTGATTTGCCGCGGAATCGAAGATCAGCCAGGCCGCCAGTAGCGCGGCAATGGCGAACGCGCTGTTCATGAATCCGAAGTCGAACTGCACCCCGATGACGAACCAAGCGAGCATCGACGACGAGGCGAGTGCCACAACCGGTATGGCCCAGCCTTGGCTGGCAGCCGTCAGTCGGCGTGCCACGGTCACGCCGGCCAGAATGCAGCCGATGGCGATCAGGAATACCCAGACCTGCGCGATTCGCACGAGGTCGTGCTCCTGCATAAGCGAGTCGCTGAGACCCGCTCGGCCGCTATCCATGTTCGCCGCCGCCATAGCGAAGGGCAAAGGAGTCGACTGCCGTCCCATGTTTATGCCGAGTCCGCCTTCCGACACCATGAGGCGCGCAAAGCGCAACCCGATCACGGCATCGTTGTTTGTGGACCAGTACAGGCTCGCCGAACCCCGCAGCAGCTGGGCGAGCGACAGCACGGCGATCAGGGCGATTGCGCTCGCCGACGCGGCGAGTCCGAGCCAGGATCGCCGCCAAGTGAAGAGGGTCGCGGCCATCGGCCGCACTGTCTCCAGTGCCCCAAAGCCGATCGAGATGGCGGTCCACACGATGATATTGGGCAGCGAGATTCCCCACCCCAGGTAGGGCGTGATGCGCAGCAGGATCAGCTCAAGTGCCAGGAAGCCGACTGTTGCGAGCGAGATTGACAGTGAGACGGGAAGTTTTCGCGAGAACTGCACGCTCGCGGCAACCAACACCACGGTCCAGACCGGAATAAGTGAACCACCTGCAGTCGCCGGCACTGCGGTCGCCAGTGCGGCAACGACGATTGCCAGCCCGGGCATACGCGAACGAATCTTCACTGCGCAATCGTAGCCGGTGGTCACGAAGCGGGTAGCGGCTCCTCGGGCAGCGACGACCGTTCGAATGCGCGTCGCCAACTGAGCTCGCCGGCCGCTTTCACACAGCACACCACGAAGGTCAGCCAGCCGTATTCGCCGAGGATTGAACTCTCGGCGAGCGTAGTGACCAGCAGTGCAACAAGAACAAGCGCGGGCCACGCGTAGACGAAAGTTCGTTGTCGACCAGCGAGGAGCCAGGAACGAGCAAATGTAAGCCAGACGAGCGCGGCAAACAAGAAAAAGCCCACGAGACCAAGTTGGAACCACACGTCGAGATAGCCGTTAAGGGCCGACGGGGGCGTGCCGCCATTGCCGAGTTCAAATATCTGGAAAGGCTGAATCTCGTCGTGCCAGAAGCCGACCCAACCCCATCCCTCGAGCGGATGGATGGGGATGAGCGTCCAGACTTTCTGCCACGTCTCGACGCGGTAACTCAGTTCGCTGTTTGCGCTGAAAAGCGTGATGATTCCTGCCCGCGAAATCCACGCCGCGACAGCCGCGACAGCCACCGCGACAAGAATCGCGAGCTGCCAGAAAGTGCGGCGATCAGGCCGTACACGACGAATTCCATAGAGAGCTGCCGCGGCGATGATCACGACTCCGAGCACTGCCGCAATTACCGGTGAGCGCGAAAGCCCAATGCACGCGACCGCCGTGGCGATCGAGCCGAGCCCCACCCATCGGCTGACCGACTTGGTGCGGTATTCCGTGCCGAAGGTGATGAGGGCAACGAGGGCAATGAGCCCGAGCTGGTTGCGACTGCCCATGAGCCCCTGAATAGGACCAAGCGAGGCGAGATCACCCTCGATGCCCAGTAGCTTGATGGGGGTGTCGAGCAGGATTCCGGACAGCAACTCGACGGCGAGCGAGGCGATAAGAGTGACGCGCAGAACATCACCGAAAGCACGGACGACCTGAATGGTGTCACGCATGAGGGCGACATACAGCGCGAGGAGGGTGAATGCTCCGAGGTACATGAGACCCCCCAGCGTCGCCCAGCGGTACTGGCTCCAAATGAGAGAGACGATCGCCCATCCCAGGAATATCAGCAGGGAAACGGGCAGAACGCCCCGCCACTCGATCACCTCCCGCCGGGCGATTGCGGACGACACGGCGCACACAACCAGCACGAGAAGCATCCCGATCAAACCCGCCCAGCCGGTGAGCTGACGCAGGGGATAGGCGAACACGGCGACGCCGACGATCAGCGTCGTCAGCGCGGTGACGAAGCGCGGAGCGCCAAGAAACGCTGCGATTATCGCGATCGCCCTGCCGCGCGGCATCCCGTTGTTCATGTCTTTAGGTCGGTCCTGTCGCCCTTGGTCTTCACGGCGACAATGATGAGGAACAGCATCCCGAACTCGACAAGGAGTTTGCTTTCGGCCAGGCTCTGCACGATCAAGGCGGTCAGTACGAGAAGCGGCAGCAATGCCTCAACCGTGTAAGGCAGCAGCTTCTTCGGGGCGGTTTGCGGCCGGTCTACAGCGAGCGCCCACGAACGCCACAGGGTAGACAGCACGAGCGCGCCAAAGATGATCAGCCCGATGATGCCGAGCTGGAACCACATGTCGATCCAGGAGTTGTGGGCGTGCAACTGTCGCACGCCGTTGCGGAACACAAGGTGATCGAAGGGGGCAACCCAGGGAACCCACTGGCTGATCCAACCCCAGCCGACGATCGGTCGCTGCTGGGCGAGATGGATGACGGTTGCCCAGATGTCGAGGCGGCCGGTGAGGTCTTCGCTCTTGCCAAGGATCGCGAGCACCTGTTTCTGCAGGATGAACGTCGCGACGGCGCCCACCGCCGCCAAGCCGATGATCGAGGCGTAGGTGATTGTCCGGGCACGCGGAGCCTGTGCCCGGCGAACCAGCAGCGCAGCGATGCCCACGACGACGACCACGACGAGGGCGGCGATGATGGTGGCCGACCGGGAGAAGGCAAGCGCGACAGCAGCTACGACAAGCCACGGCAGCGACCAGCGGCGCTTAGTGGTGCGACCCGCGAGCTGGAGTGCGAAGACGATCAATCCGACCAAAGCCACCATGGAGAGCAACACCGAGTTGCCGACGATCCCCTGGATCTTGCCACCGTGCAGCACATCGAACAATTGGTCGCGAGACCAATAGAGCATCTGCGGAACTTTGTCGAGAGTCGAGTAGTCGATGCCCGGCTCCGGCACGAGCGGCAGGATCGGGCCACGATGGATGAGCGAAACGTAGAGCTCGAACAGGAACGAGAGACCGAGAATAAAGCGGATCGCGATCCCGAGCGATGACAGCAGTTCACGCCAGGAGAATGCGACGGCGAGACCAAGCCCGCCGATCGCGGTTACCCACAGCGCGGCAGTGCCCAGCAGGGTGAACCCGGGGTAAAACGACCAAATAGTCGACAGCAGGGTGAGGGCGAGAAAGGCGAGTAGCGGGTAGGGCAGGCGCCCGAAGGCCCAGCGGGCTCGGTTCCTGACCAGCAGCGCGACTCCGAAGCCCGCAAGAACAAGCACGAGTGCGGCCCAGCCGAACCAGCCGATCGTGTAGCGCCACGCATCCCCCGCGAGCAGCGTGAAGAAGACGAGCGTCGGGTAGCCGACGCGGAACCAGCGGCTCTCGAGCATGGAGCTAAAGCTATACGAACGCGGCCGCGCTAACGATCGCGCGATCTACGATGGGCGCAGTCGGATTGGTAACTTTGTCCAACATCGTTCTGGGAGGACAACCCGTGTTTGTAGGCATCGCCAACACCCCTCGGGGCTACGCCTGGGGTTCGCGAGGGGCGATCTCCGCGTTGCTTGGCGTCACGCCGACCGGGGCGCCCGAAGCGGAACTCTGGCTGGGTGCGCACCCAGGGTCGCCGTCGCGGATACTCGATCCCTCGCAGACCGGTGGGCATACCGATCTCGTGAGTTGGATCGCTGCCGACCCGGAGCATGCGCTCGGATCCAGGGCCGGGAGCGGGCGACTGCCGTTTTTGCTCAAGGTGCTCGCCGCGGCATCCCCTTTGTCATTGCAAGCGCATCCGACCGCGCAACAGGCGATCGCCGGGTTCGCGCGGGAGCACGCCAACGGAACCGAACTGGATGCCCCGCACCGCAACTATCGCGACGCCTACCCGAAGCCTGAGCTGATCTACGCGCTTGAGGATGGCTTCGAGGCGCTGTGCGGGTTTCGCCCCGCCGTTGAGGTGCGTGAACTAGTTCAGCGGCTGATCGAACTGGATGTCGACGAGAACCAGGCGGACGACCCGCTGCACAGCTGGCTCAACCTCACCGGTTCCGACGAGACGATCCGTGCGGCTTTCGAGTGGCTGATCTCGAAGAACCAGACGGTGGGTGAGCTTATTGCCCGCGTTGTTTCGATCGCCCGGGCAAATATCGAGGAGTTTCCGACAGTGGTGCTGCTCGCCGACGCGTACCCGGGCGATCCGGGCATTGTCATCTCACTGATGCTCAACCGGGTAACGCTGCGAAAGGGCGAGGTGCTCTACCTGCCGGCGGGCAACATTCACGCCTATCTCAGGGGATTGGGGGTCGAGCTCATGACGTCGTCAGACAACGTGATGCGTGGGGGGCTCACCCCGAAGCATGTTGATGTACCGGAGTTGTTACGGGTGCTCGACTTCCGGCCGGTGCCGGTGCCGTACGAGGCAGGTTCCGTCGAAGGCGACTCCGTTCTTGCGTTCCATCCAGCCGACGTCGACTTCGAGCTCGATGTGGTGACAGGTTCGGGCGCTGCCCACATCGATCAGGCAGCGATTATCCTGTGCACTGACGGGGCTTTCACCGTGACAGGCGCCACAGCTTCACAGGCCGTCACCGCTGGTCAGTCGTACTACGTCACGCCAAACGAGGGTGAACTGGCCTTCGCGGGTGCGGGGAGGCTCTTCGTGGCGACCAGTCGTTAGAGCGACGTGCCCGACTGCAATGCTCGCTCGATTGCGACATCCGATTCCACCATCATGCTGACTACCTCGTCGAATCCGACTTCGGGCTGCCAGCCGAGAACTTCGCGGGCCTTGCTCGCGTCGCCCACGATATCCATGACCTCGGCGGGGCGGAAAAACGCGGGATTGACGGCAACTAAAGGCTCCCAGTCGTCGATACCGACAACGGCGAACGCCGCCGCGAGGAAATCCCGGATGGAATGTGTTTGCCCCGTCGCGATGATGTAGTCACCGGCAGTCTCCTGCTGCAGCATGAGCCACATTGCTCTGACGTAGTCACCCGCGAAACCCCAGTCGCGCCGTGCATCGAGATTGCCGAGGGTCACGTTGTCTTGCAGGCCGAGCGCAATGCGCGCGACGCTGCGCGAGATCTTGCGCGTGACGAAGTCTTCACCGCGGCGCGGCGATTCGTGATTAAACAGGATGCCCGAGGAGGCGTGCAGCCCGTACGACTCGCGATAGGTCACAGTCATGTAGTGCGCGAAAACCTTGCACACGCCGTAGGGAGATCGCGGCCACAGCACGGTGTGCTCGGTCTGTGGAACCTCCTGCGCTTTGCCGAACATTTCCGAACTCGAGGCCTGATAGAACCTGACACGTGAGAGGTCGTTGCCGGCGTGCACCCGGGTTGCCTCAAGGAGGTTCAGGGCGCCTTTCGCTGTGACATCTGTCGTGGCACTTGCCGCCTCCCATGAGTTTCCAACTGACGACAGCGCGGCGAGGTTGTAGACCTCGTTGGGTTCGGATCGGGCGAGTGCTTTGTGCAGGCTCGACACGTCGGTGAGGTCGGCATCGATCAGCGTGACGCCGGGAACTATCGCCTCGACGATGCCGCGCCGTGGGTTGTTAAGCCCGCGAATAGTGCCGAATATCTCATAGCCCTTGGCGGCCAGTAGCTCACCAAGGTAGAGGCCGTCCTGCCCAGCAATTCCGGTGATCAGTGCGCGCGTCATAGTGGCGCAACGCTACCAGCGAGCTAACTGACCTCGCGCATCCAGGTCCCGCGGGGTCAGGCGAACTGCCGCTACCGTTGGCACCATGACATGGTTGGTGACCGGCGGGGCTGGGTATATTGGTTCGCACGTGGTGCGGGCACTGCAGCAGGCGGGTCTCGATCCTGTGGTGCTGGATGACCTCTCCAGCGGCCACGAGGAGTTCGTGCCATCGGGTGTGCATTTCGTGCATGGCTCGATCCTCGACGGCGCCCTGCTGCTTGACACGCTGGCCCGCCATCGGGTGAGCGGTGTCATCCACGTCGCCGGCTTCAAGTACGCGGGCGTCTCGGTGAAAGAGCCGCTGCACACCTACCGGCAGAACGTCGA
>JBDUDZ010000002.1:0-30126 GCA_040002635.1 Rhodoglobus sp. | reverse complement strand
AAGCAGGCGCTCAAGGACAGCGCCCGCGTGCTGGGAATGCCCTACTCGGTGGGCGAGAAGCTCACCAAAGCGATGCCGCCGCCCATCATGGGCAAAGACATGCCGCTCGGCGACATCCACAACAAGGATGCCGAACGTTACAAAGAGGCCGGCGACATCCGGGCGCTCATCGAGACCGACCCCGAGGCGAAGAAGGTATTCGACACCGCCATCGGCATCGAAAATCTCAAGCGCCAGTGGGGGGTGCACGCAGCCGGAGTGCTCATGTCTGCTGAGCCGTTGATCGACGTGCTGCCGATAATGAAGCGTGAGGATGACGGCGCAATAATTACGCAGTTCGACCAGCCGCCGCTCGAAGACCTCGGCCTGCTCAAGATGGACTTCCTCGGCCTGCGCAACCTGACTGTCATCGAGGATGCCCTCCGCATGATCGCGGCGAATACGGGCACACCACTGATCATCGAAGATCTCGACCTTGACGCCGACCAGAACACCTATGACCTGCTCGCACGGGGTGACACGCTTGGCGTCTTCCAACTGGACGGTGGGGCGATGCGCTCCCTCCTCAAGCAGCTGAAGCCCACCAACTTCGAAGACATCTCGGCAGTGATCGCGCTGTACCGTCCGGGCCCGATGGGCATGAACTCCCACACAAACTACGCGCTGCGCAAGAACGGCCTTCAGAACATCGACGCGATTCATCCGGAGCTCGAGGAGCCGTTGAGCGACATCCTTGGCACCACCTTCGGCCTGATCGTGTATCAGGAACAGGTCATGTCGGTAGCCCAAAAGGTTGCCGGTTTTTCGCTCGGCCAGGCCGACGTGCTGCGTCGCGCTATGGGCAAGAAGAAGAAGAGCGAGCTCGACAAGCAGTTTGCCGACTTTGAAGCAGGCATGCTGGGCAATGGTTACAGCAAGGCTGCGGTCAAGGTGCTGTGGGACACCCTGATGCCGTTCGCGGACTACGCGTTCAACAAGGCGCATAGCGCCGGCTACGGCGTGTTGAGCTACTGGACCGCCTACCTGAAAGCAAACCACCCCGCCGAGTACATGGCCGCCCTGCTGACCAGCGTGGGGGATTCGAAAGACAAGCTGGGAATGTACCTGTCAGAGTGCCGGCGGATGGGCATCCGCGTCCTCGCGCCCGATGTCAATGAGTCGAGCGTCGACTTCACCGCGGTGCCGTCAGAGATCGGCATCGGCGACGTGCGGTTCGGTCTCGGTGCGGTGCGCAACGTCGGACACGCCGTTGTCGAGGCGATCTCAGTGGCGCGCCGAGAGCAGGGCGCGTTTACGTCGTTCCATGACTTCCTGCGCAAGGTGCCGATCCAGGTCGCTAACAAGCGCACTGTCGAGTCGCTTATCAAGGCTGGCGCGTTCGACTCGCTTGGCGCGACCCGACGCGCACTGCTTGAGATCCACGAGGATGCCGTGGATTCGGCGGTCAGCCTCAAGCGCAACGAAGCAAATGGGCAGGTCGACCTGTTCGGCGGCATCTTCGATTTCGATGCCGGTGAAGACAGCGTTCCCGAGCGGCCGGAGTGGGCGAAGCGCGACAAACTGGCCTTTGAGCGCGAGATGCTCGGACTATACGTGTCCGACCATCCGCTTGCCGGCCTCGAGATCGCCCTGGCCAAGCACCAGACTGCATCCATTACCGAGATCCTCGGCGGGGATGTCGCGGGTGACGGCGAGCACGTCACGATTGCTGGTCTTGTTACCAGCGTCCAGCATCGCGTGGCGCGAAATAGCGGAAACCAGTACGGCATCGTCATCGTCGAGGACTTCGGCGGCGAGATGAGCGTCATGTTCCTGGGAAAGACGTACCAGGAGTTCTCACCGGCACTGGTAAACGACTCGATTGTCGTAGTTCGAGGTCGGGTGAGCATGCGCGACGACGGCATGAACCTGCACGCTGTCAGCATGTTCACTCCCGATACCGGCGCGAGCCTTGGCTCGGGGCCGCTGGTGATCTCGGTGCCGGAGCAGCGCGCGACCACGGAAGTGGTGTCTGCGCTGAACGACGTGCTCATCCGGCATGCTGGCGACAACGAGGTGCGGCTCAAACTCGTGAAGGGTTCAAGCGCGCGCGTCTTTGAGATCCCGTATCCAGTTACCGTGTCGGCAGATCTGTACGGCGAGCTGAAGACGCTGCTCGGCCCAAACTGTCTCGCGTGAGTTCCGGGAGATTTGCGCACAGGTTATCAATTGTTGGGTCACGCGGGGCGCAGGTTGGCACTTTGGACGCAGGTTGCGGGTCTCCGGTCAGCTGAGGGTTCCGGGGCGCATGTAAACGCGCTCGTGGTACAACAGTGCCTCGTCTTCGTCGCCGAGTTCGCCCTCTTCGATGTGCACAACGACCACGGCGTTCTCGTGCACGCGAAACACCTCGACGATCGGGCCTACCATCCAGGCGGTGACTCCCAACAGAATCGGAACACCGTGCGGTCCCTGATGCCAATGCTCACCCTGGAAGCGCACGTCATGGTCGGCAGCCATGCGCTGGGCATGATGCAGCGAACGTGGGCCGAGCATGTGAATAGCTACCCGATTGCCGACGCTCATTGCCGACCAGGCGCTGGAGACTTGCGCCATATTGAATGTCACAAGGGGCGGATTCGCGGCCAATGACGCAACTGAGGTAGCCGTGAAGCCGACGGGCCGGCCATCCGGGGCAAGAGCTGTTATTGCGGCAACCCCGGCAGCATGGCGCCGAAACGCGCTTTTGAAGGCCTCAAGGCCGGAATTTGCCTCGGGCTCCGCTGGCTTCACTGACTCGTTCATGCTTTCGTATCAATCATCCGCGGCGGCGGGGTATTCCGCCTAGCATTGGTGGGCCATGATGCAGACCATCGACCTCCGCGAGATCCAGACTACGCGGGCGGAACTCGCCCGCCTTGTGCCGCGCGCTATCACGAATGTCGCCGCGGCTTCAGCCATCGCGTCGCAGCTGATCGCCGACGTGCGCGAGCGCGGCGAGATTGCCCTGTTCGAGCAGGCAGAGCGCCTCGACGGTGTGCGCCCCGAGCGCATCCGCATTCACGCCGACGAGGTGAACAGCGCGGTGCGCGGTCTCAACTCCGAGGTCAGGTCCGCGCTCGAGGAAGCAATCTCCCGGGTGCGCGAGGCAACGAAGGCGCAGGTGCCTATGAGCACCGTCACCACCATCGCGCCGGGTGCGGAGGTCATCCAGCGCTGGCAGCCCGTGCACCGGGTCGGTCTCTATGTTCCCGGTGGCAAGGCGGCCCTGGCGTCAAGTGTGGTGATGAATGTCGTGCCCGCCCAGGTTGCCGGCGTCTCGTCGGTGGCTCTTGCTTCTCCCGCCCAGAAGGAGTTTGGCGGAGCTGTGCACCCCACGATCCTCGGCGCCGCAGGGTTGCTGGGCATCGACGAGGTGTACGCGATGGGCGGTGCCGGCGCGATCGGAGCGCTGGCGTACGGCGTGCCCGGGCTGGACCTTGACCCCGTCGAGATCATCACTGGGCCCGGCAACGTTTACGTCGCCGCCGCCAAGCGGCTGGTGCGCGGAGATGTGGGCATCGACTCCGAGGCTGGCCCCACCGAGATCATCGTCATCGCGGATGCCTCCGCCGACCCGCGCCTCGTCGCAGCGGACCTGGTCAGCCAGGCCGAGCACGACGAACTCGCCGCCGCCGTGCTGGTGACGGATTCACCGGAGCTGGCGTTCAGCGTTGTCGCCGAGGTCGACAGGCTCGCGGCATCCACCCGTCACGCGGCCCGAGTACGAGCCGCTCTCGACGGACAGCAGTCCGCGATCGTCCTTGTCAACGATCTCGCGGCCGCCGCCGCGTTCAGCAACGCCTATGGCCCGGAGCACCTCGAGATCCAGACAGCAGAGCCAGGTGCGGTTCTTGACCTGATTGAGAGCGCGGGAGCGATTTTCCTGGGGGCGAGTTCTCCGGTCAGCCTGGGTGACTACCTGGCGGGGTCCAACCACGTGCTGCCCACCGGTGGCCAGTCACGGTTTGCCGCCGGCCTCGGCGCTTACACGTTCCTGCGACCTCAGCAGGTAATCAACTACACGCACGATGCGCTGCGCGAGGTTGAGGAACGCATTGTCGCCCTCAGCGCGGCGGAGGATCTGCCCGCTCACGGGGCGGCAGTCACGGCCCGGTTCAAGGCCGAGGGTTCGCCGGCCTAAGGGAACGGGCACGACAAAAGCCCCGACATCCTGGAATCGGATGCGGGGCCCTTGTGAGCCGACGATCGGTTGGTTAGCGTCCGTTCAGGTGCGCGAGAGCCACGCTGATCCCGTCTGCGTACTGGTTGCCGCCGCGGTCGTTCTGGCTCACGACTATCCAGTAGTTGAGCACCGAGAGGTAGGCATACTCGGCGACAGATGATCCGCTGACCTGCCGGAACCAAACGATGCCACCGCCACCGCCTGTCGTGTAGCCGTGGGTGCCGTAGTACTGGTTGAGCGGCGTGATCTGACTCAGGTCGATCTGTGCGATCGAGACCTCGAGCTGGAGTCCCGAGGTCGGGTTTGCCCAGTTGCAGTTGAGCGAGTGCAGCGTGTTGAGCTGCGCCACCAGCGTGGGCTCGGTCGTGGCCTGGACTGTCGTGTCGGCCAGCAGTGATGCGCCACCCTGAGGGCCTCCGGTCGCGAATAGCTGTGTGCAGCTGGTCGGAAATACCGTGTACGGGCGAAGGGAGTCCGGCAGGCCCGGCTTGAGCACCGGACCAGGTTTCAAGATGAGGACGTTTCTCGGTAGGTGGAAGCCGGGTAGTCCAGGCTGGTTGTAGATCGGGTAGTCGATCGATCCGGGCGGGACGGGCAGCGGAATCAGTTGGGCGTTGGCTGCTCCGGTGACGCCGGCGACGACGAGGGCCCCCGTGATCGCGGCGGTGGCGAGAAGATGCCTGAGGACCATGGCTGTTCCTTTCGTATCGATGAGCCGGATGTCGGTCTCGCTTCTACAACGCGCGGAAGCGGTCGATGGGTTGACAGCTCGTCGCCCCGCTGAATGCTCACGCGCAATTCTGAGATTGTCGTAGGTGATCCACGGGTCGTGAAATAGTGTTACCGGGTGACTGTGCCACGACGCGCCCTTGGCGAGTCGCGCGTATGAAGAATTCTGCGGGGCGCTCCCAGTCCGGTTCCTGGCTTTTCCGTACGACTATTCGGCGTTCGCGGTCTCAATGGCGATTGATTCTTGTCGTCGTGGTGGTGGCGATTCTTGCCTGCACCCTAATTTCGTCTCTCGGGTTACTTGTCACTGCCACGGAGCAAGGGGGAGTGACAAGCGCGCTCACTTCGATTCCGAAATCAGAAACGGCAATCGACGTTCAGGTTGTGCGCCAGACGGTTCCTCTTTCTGCCGGCAGCAGTCTCATCAAGAAGGTGATTGCCAGACAACTGGGAAACTCTGTTCAATACTCGACCTCGAGCGTTGCAATGTCGGAGCCAGAGTTTGTGCCAGATATTCAGGATCATCAGTTACTTACCTATTTCGGCGAATACGACAACTTTCAGTCGAACACTGAACTGGTTGCCGGTGAGTGGCCAGAAAAGTGGTCGGGGGGTGCCGCCGCAATCCCGGTCGCACTTCCCGAGACCGCGGCAAAGGCCCTCGATCTGACCCTCGGCAGCAGTTTTCAGATCCGCAACTACCAGACTGCCCTGACTGCCACGGTCGTGGGGCTATACAGCGTCACCACGCCAAACGGTGACTACTGGGCTCGTGATCGTCTGAACGGCAACGGCAATGGCACCGGGAACGATTCCCGCTACTTTGGTCCGCTCATTGCCGCGCCGGGCACTATCGATGCCGCAAAGCTCTCTATCGCCTCACTTGATATCAATTTCACGCCCAATTTCGCGTCAGTCGCTGTCGACCAACTTGACCCTCTGCTGCGTCGGCTCTCGGCCGCAAAAGTCGACATCCCCAAGGAACTCGAGAGCATTGCGCCCACGATTTTCTACAGTTCGAAAATTTCGGGAGCTGTGCTGGGAGTTGCCTCGGGTCTGGTGGTGACGCGATCAACTGTCATCGTCGTGAGTCTGCTGTTGCTGGTTCTGGCTGTCGCGGTGCTGGGGCAGACCGCTCGAGCTTTCAACGACGCGCGCGCAGGCGAGCGACAACTACTTCGAGCGCGCGGTGCGTCTGTTGGCAATATTCTCGCGCTAAGCACGCTTGAGGCCGCAGTAATCGGCGTGATCACGGCAGCGGTGAGTCCTCCGTTGTCGATGCTCGTCTACCGAATTCTCGCGGCGCAACCAGCAATGGTTGCGGCACACATGCCGACGGATGCCGGGATACCAGGGGCCATCTGGCTCACGGCAGCCGGTGTATCGCTGGTCTTCGTGGTCGTGCTCATCGCGCCACTTCTGCGTCGGTCGCGCTCGATTGTCGAAAGTGATCAGACCAAGGGCCGCCAACGCGGGGCGACCGGATTCATGCGATCCGGTCTCGACATCGCATTTGTCGTTCTGGCAGGTGTGGCTTATTGGCAACTTGTTTCATATCGCAGCCCGGTGAATACGTCGGGGTCTCTGGGCATCGACCCGGTGCTGGTAGCGGGTCCCGCGCTGATGCTTGTGGCCGGTGCGCTGCTGTCTGTTCGTCTCATTCCGCCAGTTTCGAAAGTCATAGTTCGTTTTGGCAGTCGCGCCCGAGGTTCCGTCATTCCTCTCGCGTCGTGGGAAATTGGCCGGCGGTCGCAGCGCGCGACTGCGGCGGTCTTGTTGCTGAGTCTCACCTTGGCCGTCGGGACTTTCGGTCTGTCGTTTCTTGCGACCTGGAAACAATCACAGCTCGACCAGGCCTCCCTTGCGGTGGGGCCTCCCGTGCGAATTTCAGCAAGCGTCCCCCCTGATCCCAGCGTGCAAGCGACACTTCTGGCGAAAGACACGCTCGGTACGCCACAGCCCGCTTTGCGGCGAATGGGTCAACTCGAGAGCTCTGGATCTTCGAGCATTTCTGGTGCCTCGACGAGCGGAACCGACGTCACTGTTTTGGGCCTCACTGCCAGGGCGCGGAAGATGATCGATCAAGGTCGGCTCGCTCAACTCGGGGGTGCCAAGATCGTGAGCCTACTCACAAGTCAGCTGTCACCAGCAACGGGAGTCACGCTTCCGGGTGCAGTGAACGGCGTAAGCGCAACGATTCAGGTGAAAGCCGATCCGGAGGCATTGCCCGGAGTGGCGGCAAATGTTCGCGCAATTCTTGAAGACGGCAACGGACTCCTGACGACAGTGAGCATGGGAAGCGTACGCGCCAACGACACACCCCAGCAGGTTCACGGCGTTGTGCAATTGCCGGCGGACTCGAGTGGGCTAGTCGCACCTGTGCGGTTTGTTGGTTTTCAAACCACCTTCGCTGTCGTCGACACCGTGAGTACCGCTACTGCAGAGGCGAACGCGAATGTTCTTGTCAAGGACCTCGCTGTGCTTCATGTTTCTTCTTCACAAAAGTCGTCGACAGTTACATACGCATCTCAGCCGGTGACGGTGGATGCGACGGCCGGTTGGTCCGGGGTAAGTGCAGATCCCGCGGGGCCTCTTCCCACGGTCGTGACCGCTGCCAGCGACTGGCAGTTTGACCTGGGCGTAGATGTCCCCGCTGGGCTCAAGCTTTCTCCGGCGACCTTCACGCTGGTTGGCTGGTCTCCCGTGGCAGTGGTACCCGCCGTCATCCCGAGCGCACTCGCGGAGACACTCAACGTGAAACCGCACGCCGCTATGGTCCTTGATCTCCAGCAGGTCCCCGTGAACATCCTCGTTGCGGGCACAGTCGCGCACGTTCCGGGAACCGCGAATTCAGATGCATTGTCGAAACCAAATTCCGGATTCGCCGCGAGTTCGGGCAACCCCAACATCGTCGTGCTCGACCAAGAAGTTCTTCAGCGGTCCCTCGCGCAATCCGGCGTTCAAGGACCGATGGTCGACGAGTGGTGGGTCGACGTGCCCGTCGGCCAAGGGCAGGCTTATCTCAATCGCGTTAAAAACCCCGCTGGCGCGCTGAGTAGCGAAGTGTTCGGACTGCAACTCGAGCAAGCACCGTTGCGCGTTGCAACGCAAGCCGCTCTCTGGCTCGCGATTGTTGCTGGCGGTTTGCTGGCCGCTGTGGGGTTTGCCGTACATAGTGCGACGATGCTGCGGTCCCGTCGACTTGAGCTGGCTCAGCTGAGGGCGATTGGGCTCTCGCGCAACAAGCTTGTGGGCGCAATCACTGTGGAGTCTCTGTTCATAAGTTTGTTGGGCGCGGTGTTCGGCATCGCCATTGGCGTGCTCCTCATGGTTCTTGTTGGGCCCCTCGTTGCCGTATCACCAGACGGTTTGCCGCCTGTGCCGTCGGTGGCAGTACAGATTCCGTGGTCGAGCATCGGTCTCCTTATCGTTGGGCTGGCTGCCGTGCTCGCGATTATTGTGTTCGCTATCGCGCGTATTCAGCGCTCCGTCGAACCAGCCGAGTTGCTTCGTGGAGGGACTGAACTCTAATGTTCACGCTCTTCTCCTCAGGTTCGCTTCTCGTCCGCCGTCGTGTGCGACGAGACCTGGCACTTGTTTTGTGTTGGACGGCGCTGCTTGCGTTCGTCGTAGTTCTCGGAGCTGCTGCCCCCCGGGTCATCGTCAGCTCGGTAGACGACGGTGCCCGACAGGCCGTATCAGACGCAGGGTCAAACGCTGATCTCATTGTGCACACCGCAATAGGAAGCTCCAACGGCGGTGGTCCGTCAGTGTCGCCCACCGATATTCTTGCCTTCACGTCTACGCTCCGCACGCACTTGCCGCGTGGTCTGGCTGCCACGTTCTCGACGGCGACGCTCTCCGTGACCTCGCCATCCACAACAATCACGAACGTCGACGGCGTGGCGCCGGCGAACACCCTCCTCAATCTCGAGATGGGGATGCTAACGCCCCAACAGACAGCGACTATCCACCTTGTTCAGGGCGCATTTCCCACGGCGTCAGACGATACAGCGACCTCCATCGGCGTAGTCGTCTCCGCTGCGGTTGCCCAAGCGGCGAATGTGAAGGTCGGAGGCGTGCTGGCGTTACCGCGACCGGAGTCCCGTTTTGGGGCTGCGCAGTCAGGTGTGGGCAACCAACTCGTTGTGGTGGGAATAGTCGATCAAACAGACACGTCGGCAAAAGCGAATGTGCTGTGGACCTGGCTACCTCAAGTCTGGAAACCGAGGGTGAGCTATCTCGACAATGGCACAAAGAACGTCGAGGTGACCGTGCTCGCGTCACCTGACGGTGTTGCAAAATCGTCTGGGTTCTTCGCCCAGCCGATCAATTCATTTGTGCGAGTGCAACTGAAACCAGAAGCATTCTCGAGGAGTCTCGTCGATGAGGTATCAAAAGAATTTCTCGCGCTCGCTGCAAACAGCAATTCGCTTTCGCCACAATTTGGCGCGGCGCTAGGGTCAGGGGGCACCTTCGCCGATGCGCTAGCCACCTATCCGACGCTGGCTCAAGCCGCGATCGCCCAAATGTCGCTCATGATCGCCGGACTGCTGGGCGTGGCAGGCACCGTTGTCCTGCTTCTTTCGCGGCTCATCATTCTTCGCCGTTCAGATGAGCTCGCGCTCGAGCGTGCGCGCGGAGCGTCAATCGCGTCCATAGGCATGCGTGCTTTCGAAGAGTCGCTTGCGACCGCGGTGGTGGGGGGCGTGTTCGGCATTGGCATCCTCGCGCTGGTCCTGCCCGACGCCCTTAGGGATCCGGTGATTCTGTCGCTTGTGCTCTTGGTTGCGCTCTTTGCGCCAGCTGTGCAGTCGATGCTCGTCGCGCGCAGTCTCTGGAGTAGAAGCCGCGTGCCCGCCAACCGGGTGGCGAGAGCCGAAATCGCTTCCCGAGCCCGCTTGCGTCGAGTCGTTATTGAAGCGGCACTGTTCGTGCTGGCTGGAGCAGCACTGTTCTCGATTCGCACGCGAGGACTGCTCGAAACCCGTACGGACGGCATCGACCCCTTGCTCGCTGTCGCTCCACTTCTCTTAGCCGCCGCGATTACCATCCTGGTTCTGCGTATCTATCCGTTCATACTGCGCGGCGTCGCATTGCTCGCTCGGCGCTCACGCGGCGCCATGGGCGTTCTCGCCTCAATGCAAGCTGAGCGCGCTCTCGCCGTACTTCCGTTGCTTGCTCTTACGCTGGCTGTCGCGCTGGCTGCCAGCGGTGGCCTGGTGATCGAGACAGTTCGCACTGGCGAACTCGAGGCGTCCTGGCAGCGGGTCGGCGCAGACGTACGTGTTAGCACGTCCGATGACGTGCCGCTCACGGCGAACGACGTGACAGCTGTTGCCAGCAGAACCGGTGTCACAGCAGTCGCATCCGCGCGCATATCGACCCAAGTTTCCATAAGTAGTGCCAGGTCGTCGGCGAGCGTTGGGTTAGTCGCGATTGATCGCAACTACGCCCAACTTGTCGCGCTGATCCCGACTGCCTCCGGAGGCGGGGCGCGTTCGGCTGCCACCCTTCGCGGCGTGGCGACATCTACATCCGCAAGCGAGCCGCTTCCGGTGGTTGTCGACAAGGGCTTCGATCAACAGATAACTGCCAAGGACGTATTGCTCAGCGTTGACAACAAGAATGTGCCAGCTCGCGTCGTGGGTACGGTAGATGTCGGGCCGGACGGCTACACCTCTGGCCCCTTCGTTTTCGTTGACCTCGCCGCGTTGTCCGCTCGAATCGGCGAGCCGGTACAACCGAACACTCTGCTCATCACGGGTCCCGGAGC
This sequence comes from Rhodoglobus sp., assembly GCA_040002635.1. Lineage (GTDB taxonomy): Bacteria > Actinomycetota > Actinomycetes > Actinomycetales > Microbacteriaceae > Rhodoglobus. Next base: position 19,417 of record JBDUDZ010000002.1, on the reverse strand, counting down.
GGGAGCTGCTGCCTCTGCCCTTTCAGTGCCTAAAAGCGACATCCACACGCGCACCGCCTGGCTGGCTACCCAACAGCACGGGCCGCTCATCTCTGGCGTGATCGAGGTGATGACCATCTCAGTGGCGGGGGTGGTAGCTCTTGCGATAGTGGCACTTGTCTCGACAGTCCTGTCTGGCGCGCGAACACGAGCGCGGTCGCTGGCGTTACTGCGAACTCTCGGGATGCGTTCGAGGTTGGGCTGGTGGCTCGCGCTGACCGAACTGGCGCCGATCGTGGTTGCTGCCGTCATCGGCGGCCTGACTGCTGGCATCGGCATTGTGCTCTTCGTCGCGCCGGTGATTGGGCTCAAGTTGCTCACGGGCGGGCTACACCCACCGGTTCCTGCAGTTTCGGCCACAGTAGTTCTCGTAATCGTCGGCACCGCAATTCTGCTACTCATTCTTGCGACGGCCGTTGAGGTTCTCGCTCACCGCCGCGACAACCTCAGTGAAATGCTGCGAATAGGAGACACACGATGACAGATTCACCGACCATCGCTACGAAACCTTCTCAATCAACAGTCGAGTATGGTGCGGACGCACTCATCGTGTGCGACAACGTTGTGCGCATCTACCAGGTTGAGCAGATCGAAGTGCAGGCCCTGCAGGGTCTCGACCTACTCATCGATAAGGGCGAAATGGTTGCCATCGTCGGTGCCTCAGGCTCGGGCAAGTCGACGTTGCTCAATGTGCTCTCAGGCCTCGACGTTCCCACTGCGGGGCGCGCTCGTGTCGCCAACTGGGATTTACTTCGTATGAGTGAGGCAGACCGGCTCGCCTACCGTCGTGAAGTTGTCGGGTTCATCTGGCAGCAGACGTCCCGAAACCTGTTGCCATATTTGAGCGCAGCCGAGAACATCGGATTACCGATGTCGTTCGCCGGGATGAGAGGTAAGGATCGGTCCAGGCGCACTGCCGAACTGGTTGAGACGCTCGGGTTGGGTAACAAGGCACATCGCAGGCCCGGCGAACTCTCGGGCGGCGAGCAACAGCGCGTTGCGATCGCCGTGGCCCTTGCGAACAACCCGAAAGTGTTGTTTGCCGATGAGCCCACAGGAGAACTCGATAGCGCGACCAGCGACGAAGTGTTCGCGGCGCTTCGCGCAGCGAACACCGACCTCGGCACCACGGTCGTGATTGTGACACACGATTCTGAAGTGTCGAGTCAAGTGCAGCGCACTGTCGCTATCCGCGACGGGCGTACTGCTTCCGAAGTCTTGCGTCGCACCGAAGTCGATGAGTTCGGCGCATCGTCAAGCATTGCCGAAGAGTGGGCAGTGCTCGACCGGGTCGGTCGCCTTCAGCTTCCTGCTGACTACCGACGCACGCTCGGCATGCGTCAACGTGTGCGCCTCGAACTGGAGCAGGACCACATCGGCATCTGGCCAGATACCGACGCCGACCAGAAAGATTCGCGATGACCTCCTCTACGGCCTCCGAAGTAGCGGGTAAGTCGGGCGCGACCGGACCGATGGTCGTGGTCGAACACGTGACCCGCACTTATGGCTCCGGCAGCGCTGAGGTGCACGCGTTACAGGATGTGTCATTCGAAGTAGGGCGCGGGAAGATTGTCGCACTGGTCGGACGATCGGGCTCAGGAAAGACGACGCTCCTGAACTGCATTGGGGGATTAGACCTCCCTACCTCGGGCCGGATCGTCGTAAACGGAGGCGAAGTCAGCTCCCTTAACGACTCAGCACGCACTGCTCTGCGTCGCGACCAGCTCGCCTTCGTTTTCCAAACCTTTGGGCTCGTGCCCATGCTTTCGGCGACCGAAAACGTCGGGCTGCCGTTGCGCCTGAAAAACGTTGCCCCGGACGAGCGGGAGGAGCGAGTCGCGCATCTGCTTGAGCTCGTCGGTCTTACCGCACACGCCGACCAGCGTCCGGGTGAAATGTCGGGTGGACAGCAACAGCGAGTGGCGATTGCCCGCGCACTTGCGAACTCTCCTCGTCTGCTCATCGCCGACGAACCGACCGGCCAGCTCGATGCGGAAAACGGTGCAACGATCATGGCGCTGCTGCAGTCTGTTGTGCGCGCCGAAGGGATGACCGCGATTATCTCCACCCACGATCCGAGCCTTCAGGCCATGGCTGACCAAACACTGCGCATGGCCGACGGCGAACTCATCCCCTGATTCTCGCGAACCAACAGAAATCCCGGGGCGCGTATCCTTGACCCACCATGTTCTGCCCTTTCTGCCGTCATCCCGATAGCCGGGTAATCGACTCGCGCACCAGCGACGACGGTATGTCGATCCGTCGTCGCCGGCAGTGCCCAGAATGCGGCCGCCGCTTTTCCACGACCGAGACAGCTTCGCTCAGCGTGATCAAGCGCAACGGTGTAGTAGAGCCGTTCAGCCGCGAGAAGATCGTGTCGGGAGTGCGCAAGGCCTGTCAGGGGCGCCCCGTCACCGACTCTGACCTGGCACTCCTCGCGCAGCGGGTGGAGGAGACGATTCGAGCGACCGGCGCGGCGCAGATTGAGGCCAACGACATTGGCCTGGCGATTCTCACTCCGTTGCGCGAACTCGACGAGGTGGCGTACCTGCGTTTCGCGAGCGTGTACCAGGGCTTTGATTCGCTCGAGGATTTCGAGTCGGCAATCACCCTGCTGCGGGTCGACCACGATACGGCCGAGGAGCCAGCGGCTAACTAGCCGATAGCCTTCCTGAAGCATGTATCGGATTCTTTTCAGGGTATTCCTCTCACGCCTCGACCCGGAGCGCGCACACACGCTTGCCTATCGGGTCATCCGTGCGCTTCCGCTGCTGGGCGTCGGCAGGCTCGTTTGGCGCTTCACGCGACCGGATGCCTCCCTGGCGGTGAGCACGTTGGGGCTCAGATTCGACTCGCCCTTCGGAGTGGCTGCGGGTTTTGACAAGGAAGGCACTGCGATTCGCGGGCTTGGGCAACTGGGCTTCGGACACGTTGAGGTCGGCACGATTACTGCAATCGCCCAGCCCGGCAATGAGAAGCCGCGGCTGTTCCGGCTCGTGCCAGACCGCGCAGTCATCAACCGGATGGGATTCAACAACCATGGTGCGGCGGCCGCAGTTGGGGTGATCGTGAAAGCGCGGACCAAGCCCAACCGACCCGTCATCGGCGTGAACATTGGCAAGTCGCGCGTCGTCGATGTGGATGCCGCGACAGCCGACTACCTCGAGAGCACTCGTCTTCTGGCACCGGTCGCCGACTACCTCGTGGTGAACGTAAGTTCACCCAATACGCCGGGCCTTCGCGGCCTGCAAGAGCTGGACCAACTCAGGCCGCTGCTGACGTCAGTTAAGGATGCGGCAGGTGCGACACCCGTGCTTGTGAAAATCGCCCCGGACCTCAGCGATGCCGAGTCCACGAAAATCGCGAACCTTGCCGTCGAACTCCTCGACGGAATTATCGCCACCAACACCACCCTGTCCCGCTCCGGCTTGGTGACGGATGCTGCAGTAGTCGCGGCAGCTGGCGCGGGCGGACTCTCGGGGCCGCCGGTCGCGGCTCGCTCACTTGAGCTGCTGCGGGTAATCCGTGCCGCAGTGCCCGCGGACTTCTGCGTGATTTCCGTCGGGGGAGTGGAGACCGCTGACGACGTCGCCGAAAGACTGGCCGCCGGGGCGACTCTGGTGCAGGGCTACACGGCGTTTCTCTACCGCGGCCCGCTCTGGGCCCGAGAGATCAATCGCGGGCTCGTGCGCGGGGCGACCCGCTCTTCGCGGCCTCGAGAACAGACTGCGTAGTCCGAGACCAGCGACTACTCATACTGACGGCGGAATAACGACTATGACGGGTACTGTCCGCGCCTGACCTGTGGCTTGGGAAGGCGCATGAGTCGCAGCTGCAGGGCACGCATGGCGGCGTAGATGCGCACCTTTTCTACGCGATCCTTGCCAAATTTATCGCCGAGTTTGCGAACGAGCACGAAGCCCAACACGACGCTGTCGATAAGCGCGACGAAGAAGAAACCCCACAGGGTGATGAGGCCAATTGCCTGGAATTCTGGGTTGGGGATGAAGGTGAGCACTATCACGAGGAGCATGAGCGGGATCAGCAGCTCACCGACGCTATAGCGCGCATCGATGTAGTCGCGCACGTACCGTTTCTGCGGCCCGCGGTCACGCACCGGGAGAAACTTCTCATCGCCAGCGGCCATGCCAACTCGGGCCCGTTCGCGCTGCGCCTGTATTGCGACGCGCTCCTTGCGGCGGGCAGCCGCGCGATCTCCGGACACCAGGGGCTGCTTACGAGCCTCTTCCTTTTGCTTGCGAGTGGGCGTTGCGTGGCCTTTACCGGTTAAAGGTTCGGGGGCCGTTTCGACGGCGGGTGCGCTAGGGGTTGTCTTGGCCACGGGTGAGTCCTCGCTGGAGATGGAGCTTTAAGATTACTCGCATGACCGAAACACCGCAGCAGCACCCACTCTTGCCCCAGCTCCGCGACGCGGTCCAGGGCGGGATGCCCCTCGCGATCTCCGACCTCGGCTCGCTGGTGCGCATCCCTTCAGTGTCATGGGACGGCTTCGACGCCGAGCATGTGATCGAGAGCGCTAACGCTGTCATGTCACTGCTTGAGGGCACCGGAGTGTTCGACTCTATCGAGATCGCGCGGGCGCCGATCGACGAGAATCGGATGGGCCAGCCGGCCGTGTTGGCGACCCGCGCCGCGAAGAACGGTCGTCCTACGATTCTGCTTTACGCCCACCACGACGTGCAGCCTCCCGGTAACGAGGCCGACTGGGAGTCGAAGCCTTTCGAGCCGACGGTGCGCGGCGACCGGCTCTACGCCAGGGGGGCGGCGGATGACAAGGCCGGTGTCATGGCGCACATCGCCGCGATCCGCGCTTTCGTTGCCACAGTCGGCCATGACTTCGACCTGGGCCTCGTCGCGTTCATCGAGGGCGAAGAGGAGTTCGGTTCCCGTTCTTTCGCGAACTTCATCGCTGCACACCGCGAGAAGCTCGCCGCCGATGTCATAGTTGTTGCCGATTCCGACAACTGGGACATAGCGACTCCCGCCCTGACCGTGGGGCTGCGCGGCAACGTGACCTTCAAGTTGACGATTTCGACCCTCGACCACGCGTCACACTCAGGGATGTTCGGGGGAGCGGCGCCGGATGCGATGCTCGCGGCGATCCGTTTGCTCGCGACCCTGCATGCTCCCGACGGTTCGGTTGCGGTTGACGGATTGCTCAGTCGCGAGGCCAGCACACCCGAGTACACCGAGGAGAAGCTCCATGACGAGGCAGCATTGCTCGACGGCGTGCGACCGATCGGCCACGGCCCGGTGCTGTCTCGGCTTTGGGATCAGCCGGCGATCACTATCACGGGAATCGACGCTCCTACCGTGATCAACGCATCGAACACCCTCGTGCCGTCGGTAACGGTCAAGGTGAGCGCGCGCATCGCGCCCGGCCAAGACGCGTCGGACGCCTTCGTCGCCCTCGATAAGCACCTCCGCGCCCAGGACGCCTTCGGGGCTCACCTCGACATCACGGACGTTGATCTGGGCAACGGGTTTCTTGTCGACGCGACGGGCTGGGCAGTGACCGAGGTGAAGAGTGCCATGCACGAGGCTTGGGGCGTGGCGCCATTGGAAACAGGTATTGGCGGCTCGATTCCATTCATCTCGGATCTGGTGGGGGTGTTTCCTCACGCTCAGATCCTTATCACCGGCGTCGAGGATCCGGATTCCCGTGCGCACAGCCCCAACGAGTCGCTTCACTTGGGCGTATTCCAACGCGCCATCCTGACCGAGGCAGTCTTGCTCGCAAAGCTCGAAAGCCGCGCGTAGAATAATTGCCATGACCATGATCGACGACACGACCACCAAGGCGCACGGCGTCGGCCTTACTGATGCAGCCGCGGGCAAGGTCCGTAGCCTGCTTACGCAGGAGGGCCGTGATGATCTGCGTCTGCGTCTGGCTGTGCAGCCCGGTGGCTGCTCGGGGCTCATCTATCAGTTGTACTTCGACGAACGCTCTCTCGACGGCGACGCGGTTGTGGAGTTTGGAGACGGCGTTGAGGTGGTGCTCGACAAAATGAGTGTTCCCTACCTCGACGGTGCGACTATCGACTTCGAAGACACCATCCAGAAGCAGGGGTTCACGATCGACAACCCCAACGCGCAGGGCTCCTGCGCTTGCGGAGACAGCTTCCACTAGCCTGTCGGCGTGCAGCTGCCCCAGTAACCGTGCAGCTGCCCCGGTAACGCGGAGGCTTGTTGCCGCGCCACCAATTCTGCGCCGCGCATTCGGTTCGCCTCGATCGAATCGCGATCGCTATGCCCGCGTCTATTGGGCGCCGTCTTGTACAACTATCAATCGGCACATCCGGTGCGGAGCCCTTCCCAATTTCGGGAGACTTTGACGCTCACGGGGCGGCGATGCGGCTCACCGGCACGCGTGCCCGTTATAGACTGGGCGGGTATCAGCCAGTGTTTTTTCGAGAGGTCTCAGGTGCGCTCAATCCGTAACCGTCGTCTGCGATGGGCCGCCATTCCGATCGGCGTTGCGACTGTTGTTGCCCTAGCTGGGTGCACAACTGAGCAACTCCATGGCTGGCTGCCTGGCAGCGGCAACACAACGAACCACACGTCGAGCGTTGTGGGTTTGTGGACGACATCGTGGATCGTTCTTCTCATCGTGGGTGTCATTACCTGGGGTCTGATCATCTGGGCAGCGGTAGCGTATCGACGGCGCAAGGGCCAGACCGGCCTGCCCGTTCAGTTGCGCTACAACCTCCCAATCGAGGTTTTCTACACGATCGTGCCGCTCATTCTGGTGCTCGGCTTTTTCGCATTCACCGCGCGCGACCAGGCCCAGATCGAACAGCCGACTAAGAACCCCGATGTCAAGATCGAGGTCTTTGGCAAGCGCTGGGCTTGGGACTTCAACTACGTCAGTGACAACGCCTACAGCCCAGGGGTGCAGGCCGACTTTAACCCAGACGGCACGATCGACACTTCGCATCTGCCGGTGCTCTACCTGCCGATTAACAAGTCAATCGAGATCCAGGAAGAGTCGCGCGACGTCATCCATTCGTTCTGGATCGTCGACTTCCTTTACAAAAAGGATGTGATCCCGGGCAAGAGCAACTACATGTACTTCACGCCGACCGAACTGGGCACGTTCCAGGGAAAGTGCGCGGAGTTGTGCGGCGAATACCATTCGCTCATGCTCTTCACCGTCAAGGTCGTCTCGCAGAGTGACTATGACGCCTACATCGCGAGCCAGAAGGCTGCCGGCTTCGAGGGGCAACTTGGCGCCGACTACAACACAAACACGAACCTGCCGGGCAACGGCGCAATCACCAAGGGATAGTGCCCATGACGACCACACTTGCACGCCCCACAGTGACCCGCCCGGCCACGCTGCCGTTCACCTCGACGCCGCTGGAGCGCAAAGGCAACGTACTCGTCAACTGGGTAACCTCCACCGACCATAAGACGATCGGGTACCTGTACCTGATCACGTCGTTCATCTACTTCCTTTTGGGCGGGGTGATGGCGCTTGTCATTCGCGCTCAGCTTTTTGAGCCGGGCCTGTCGATAGTTCCCACCGGCGAGCAGTACAACCAGCTCTTCACCATGCATGGCACGATCATGCTGCTCATGTTCGCGACGCCCCTGTTCGCCGGCTTCGTCAACGTGCTCATGCCGTTGCAGATTGGCGCGCCAGATGTGGCCTTCCCCCGCCTCAACGCATTCGCCTATTGGCTGTACAGCTTCGGCTCGCTGATCGCGGTCGCCGGATTCCTGACCCCCCAGGGTGCGGCGTCCTTCGGGTGGTTTGCCTATGCGCCGCTGTCGAACACGACATTCTCGCCCGGTTACGGCGGCAACTTGTGGGTGTTCGGTCTTGCGTTGAGCGGGTTCGGCACAATCCTCGGTGCAGTGAACTTCATCACCACGATCATTACGATGCGTGCGCCCGGCATGACCATGTTCCGGATGCCGATCTTCAGTTGGAACGCGCTCGTCACGTCATTGCTCGTGCTCATGGCGTTCCCGGTGCTCGCGGCAGCGCTGTTCGGTCTTGGTGCCGACCGAGTGGTCGGCGCGCACATCTATGACCCTGCCAACGGCGGAGCCATCCTCTGGCAGCACCTGTTCTGGTTCTTCGGGCATCCCGAGGTGTACATCATCGCGCTGCCGTTCTTCGGCATAGTTTCCGAAGTCTTCCCGGTGTTTAGCCGGAAGCCGATTTTCGGGTATCGCACACTGATCTTTGCGACAATTGCCATCGCCGCTCTCTCGGTCACGGTGTGGGCACATCACATGTACGTGACCGGATCCGTACTTCTGCCGTTCTTTGCGTTCTTCACAATGTTGATCGCGGTTCCCACCGGGGTAAAGATCTTTAACTGGATCGGCACGATGTGGCGCGGTTCGGTCACCTTTGAAACTCCGATGCTCTGGGCTATCGGCTTCCTCATCACCTTCACCTTCGGTGGGCTCACCGGCGTTATCCTCGCGTCGCCGCCGCTCGACTTCCACGTGTCGGACACCTACTTCGTCGTGGCCCACTTCCACTACGTAGTTTTCGGTACCGTCGTTTTTGCCATGTTCTCCGGGTTCTATTTCTGGTGGCCGAAGTGGACAGGCAAGATGCTGAATGAGCGTCTGGGCAAGGTGCATTTCTGGCTACTCTTCATCGGCTTCCATACGACATTCTTGATCCAGCACTGGATCGGTGTTCTCGGACTACCGCGTCGATACCGCACCTACCTTGCGGACGACGGCGTCACCTGGATGAACCAGGTCTCGACTACCGGAGCCATAATTCTCGGAGTGTCGATGCTGCCCTTCCTCTACAACGTGTGGATTACCGCTCGTCGCGCGCCGAAGGTCACAGTCAACGACCCGTGGGGCTACGGCCGCTCGCTGGAATGGGCAACCAGCTGCCCGCCGCCGCGTCATAACTTCACCTCAATTCCGCGAATCCGGTCGGAATCGCCGGCCTTTGACCTCAACCATCCAGAGGCGGGAATGCCAGTCGGCATCGGGGGAGTGGGCTCTCTAAAAGACGCTCCCGAAGCGCCGGTTTACGACCTTTCGCAGGAGCGGGTGAAGTAGCCATGGGCACCAATGCGCGTCTCTTCTGGATCCTCGCGGGGTTCTTCTTCTTCGCCGATGCTGTCTACATCACATGGTCGCTGCTGACTTCGGCCGAGCCAGCCTCGCAGATCGCTCCCAAGGTGGAGTGGGTTGGCACAGTGGCTATCGGTCTCACCGGTGTGCTGTCGACTCTCATCGGTTTCTACCTCACGCGCATCCATCGTTCGCAGGCAGGCCTGGAACTGCCAGAGGATCGCCTCGACGCGAACATCGACGACGGCGACGCCGAACAGGGGCACTTCAGCCCGTGGAGCTGGTGGCCCGTGACGTTGGGCGCAGGTGCTGCCTTGACCTTCCTTGGCGTTGCTATCGGTCCCTGGATCGCGTTCATTGGCGCCTCAATCCTGATCGTGGCCCTGGTGGGGTGGGTCTATGAGTACTACCGCGGATACTTCGCACGCTGACGTACTGAACATCCGACCCGCCACGCTGGCGGATTCGGCGAGCGTTTTCTCGGTGCTGCAGGAACTGCACGCGATGGGCTATGCGCCCGACCGCGCCAGCTTCGATGACTCTTTTGCGGCGCTCGTAGCCGACGACAGTTCGTCGTTCATGCTTGTCGCTGAGGATGCCGGCGGAGCCTTGCTCGGTTACGCGCTCACCACAATCAGCCCGCTGCTGCACACGAGCGGCAGTTCTGCGCAACTCCAGGAGCTCGCCGTTGCAGACGCACACCGGGGTCACGGCGTTGGAACAGGCCTCATGGAAGCCGTAGAGCGCATCTGCCGTGAGCGCAACGTGCGGCAGCTTCTGGTGCCCAGCCGCCGCTCAGCCGACTTCTACGAGCGTCTCGGCTACCGGTCAACCGCAGACTTACTCAAGCGCACCTTCGACTGACTCCGCCACCGTGCCTACACGGCGGTCCCAGAGGTTGCGTCGCTTCGGACCTGGCCTGCAGCGCCGCTGTCGCCCGGGTGTGTAGGCAGCGCTTCGGCGCCACAATACGGCGGCTTCACGAAAATGGTGCCGCACCCATGGGTGCGGCACCATTGCAGTTCAGCGACTAGTGGTGGTCTCCGTGTGACTTCTCGATGTCAGTGCGGGTGACCGGCGCTATCCGATCCTCGAAGAACCAGCTGGATGCGGCGGAGCGAATCCGCTGGTTGAGGGTGATCTGTCCCTTGGCATTCGGGCGGATCATGAGCGGCTTGTAGTCTTCGAAGCTCACTAGCCTCCAGCGCTCGTAGTCATTGAGTTGCTCGTGCACCTCGATGTACTCGCCCCCTGGCAACCGCACGATTCGACCCGACTCATAGCCGTGCAGCGCGATCTCACGATCCTTCTTCTGCAAGCCCACGCAAATGCGCTTCGTCACGATGTAGGCGATGATCGGCCCGAAGATCAGCAGCAACTGGCAGGCGTTGATTACGCCCTCGATTGTCAGGCGGAAGTGCGTTGCAATGAGGTCGGAACTCGCCGCTGCCCAGAGCATGGCGTAGAAGACCACTCCCGCTGCGCCAATCGCGGTGCGAGTCGGAGCGTTTCGCGGCCGGTCTGCGATGTGGTGCTCACGCTTGTCGCCCGTGATCCACGCCTCGATAAAGGGATAGATGGCGACGATGACGATGAACAGGCCAAGCACCAGCACCGGCACGATGATGTTGAACGACCAGGTGAAACCGCCTGCCACGAACTCCCAGCCCGGTGGTACGAGGCGCAGAGCCCCATCCGCGAAGCCGATGTACCAGTCTGGCTGGGTGCCCGCCGAGACCGGGGAGGGGTCGTACGGCCCGTAGGTCCAGATCGGGTTGATGGTGAAAAGCGAGGCGATCAGCACGATGACGCCGAAGATGATGAAGAAGAATCCACCCGCCTTGGCCGCAAACACAGGCATGATCGGCACACCGACGACGTTGTCGTTAGTGCGGCCTGGGCCCGCAAACTGAGTGTGCTTGTTGATGATGAGCAGCAGCATGTGAACGCCGAGCACCGCCACGAGAATTGCCGGCAGCAGCAGGATGTGCAGCGTATAGAAGCGCCCGACCACGACATCCCCAGGGAATTGCCCGCCGAACAGCAGGTACGAGATCCAGGTGCCCACGATGGGGAGGCCCTTGATCAGGCCATTGATGATCTGCAGGCCGTTCCCGGAGAGCAGGTCGTCGGGCAGCGAGTATCCAGTGAAGCCTTCAGCCATCGCGAGGATAAAGAGGGTGAAACCGATTATCCAGTTGATCTCGCGCGGCTTGCGGAACGCGCCGGTGAAGTAGATGCGCAGCATGTGGAGCCCGATGGATGCCACGAACAGCAACGCAGCCCAGTGGTGCACCTGGCGCATTAGCAGGCCGCCGCGGATGTCGAATGAAAGGTCGAGCACCGACTTCATCGCCGCCGACATCTCAATGCCCTTGAGAGGCACCCACGAGCCGTCGTAGATGACCGGCACCATCGACGCCTGGAAGAAGAAGGTGAGGAATGTGCCCGAGAGCAGAATGACGATGAAGCTGTAGAGCGCAACTTCGCCGAGCATGAACGACCAGTGGTCGGGGAAGATCTTGCGGCCGAGCTCCTTGACCAGGCCGGACATGCTCGTGCGCTCATCGATGTAGTTGCCGGCCCAGCCGGTGAAGCGGGCTCCACGGGTCGGCTGCACTGCAGCGACTGGGCGTTCTTCGGTGGTGGTCATAGCGAGCGCTCCCAGAAGCTTGGTCCGACTGGTTCGGTGAAGTCACTGCGTGCGATCAGGTAGCCATCGGCGTCCACGGTGATGGGCAGTTGGGGCAGCGGTCGCTTGGCTGGTCCGAAGATGACTTTCGCCTCGTGAGTGATGTCGAATTGCGATTGGTGGCACGGGCAGAGCAGGTGGTGGGTCTGCTGCTCGTACAGGGCGACGGGGCATCCCACGTGGGTGCAAATCTTGGAGTACGCAACGATGCCCTGGTAGTTCCAGTCCGCGCGATCAGCGGAGACGTGCAGGTCTTCAGGCTTCAAGCGCATCAGGAGTACAGCGGCTTTGGCCTTCTCCTCGAGCTTGTCGTCGAGGTCGTTGAGGCCTTCGGGGATCACGTGGAACGCAGACCCGATGGTCACATCGGAGGCCTTGATCGGTATTCCGGAGGGATCTTTGGTCAGGCGCGTGCCTTTGGCCCACACTGTGTGCTTCAGCAGCGTTACCGGGTCGGCGGCAGGTGCCAGGTCACGGAACAGCACAACGGCCGGCAGCGGAGAGACAACTAGCGCACCGATCAGGGTGTTGCGGATGAGGGTTCGGCGCCCGAAGCCCGACTCCTTGTTGCCGAGGGTGAAGACCTCGACAGCCTTCTCACGCGTCGCATCTGTTCCGCGGGTGCCGTGGCGCTGTTCGACGAGGTCGTGACCCTCCATAAGAGACTTCGACCAGTGCACGGCGCCGAAGCCGATGCCGAGGAGTGCAAGCGTGATACCGATGCCCAGGAGCAGGTTGTTGATTCGAACCGAACCGATGTCACCCGGCACTATGGGGAAGGCGATATAGGCCGCGATAGCGAGCACGCTGCCGATTATCGAGATAACGAAGAGGGCGGAGACGCGGCGTTCCTGTTCGCGTTCCTTAGCCGGGTGTAGGTCGGCCACCCGGGGGCGGAACGGCGGGAATCCCGGGTTGGGAATGTCGTCGGAGGCGACTACAGCGGTGCCAGCTGCGGGCAGGTTGTCACCATACTTCTCGACAGTGGTGCCGAAGTTCGGGTTGTCCGACTTGTGATCGTTCGCCATCTGCTATCCCTTCGAGCCTGTGGCTGCGATCTAGTTGGATTTCGCGGTCAGCCAGATCGTGATACCCACGATCGAGCCCAGACCGAAGATCCAGATGAACAGTCCCTCGGAAACCGGGCCGAGGTTGCCGAGGTCGAAGCCGCCCGGCGTCGGAGTGGAATCGAGGTACTTGAGGTACGTGATGATGTTCGCCTTGTCCTGTGGCGAAATGTTGCTGTCATTGAACACGGGCATGTTTTGCGGCCCGCTAATCATCGCCTCGTAAGCGTGCTTGGCACTTACTCCGCCCAGTGAGGGAGCGTACTTGCCCTCGGTAAGTGCGCCACCGGCGCCGGCAACGTTGTGGCACATGGCGCAGTTGATGCGGAAAAGCTCTGCTCCCGCGGCGGCGTCACCGGTGCCCGTGAGGTATTCGGAGTCAGGGATGCCCGGCCCAGGGCCCTTAGACGCAACGTAGGAGGCAAGCGCGGCTACCTGCTCATCGGTGAACTGCGGAGGCTTCTCTTCGGCCTGAGGCCCGGTTGCGGCAAGCGGCATGCGGCCCGTGCCGACTTGGAAATCGACAGCCGCTGCGCCTACCCCGATGAGGCTCGGGGCCTGTGTCGTGCCCTGCAGGGCCATGCCGTGGCACGTGGCGCAGTTTGCGGCGAAGAGCTTTCCGCCTTCGTCGAGTTGAGCCTGAGCGGTCGTCTGTGTTTCGGCTGTCGCGCTCGACGTGAAGAGCGCGTACGCGCCGCCCGTGCCGATAAGCCCGACCATGATCAGGGCAATCGTGGCAAGCGGGTGCCGTCGGCCGGGCGCACGTTTGCGACGGGCGACTTTCGATGAGCCGCTAGCCGGGCTGGTCGCTTTTGCCATGCGTAGTTCTGTTCCTCTGGTCATGTGAATGCGAGCTATTTGAGGATGTAAATGACGAGGAAGAGGCCTATCCACACCACGTCGACGAAATGCCAGTAGTAGGAGATGGCGATTGCGCTCGTGGCCTCCTTATGGGTGAAGTCCTTGACCGCGAAGACTCGACCGATCACCAGCAGGAACGCGATGAGTCCGCCTGTCACGTGCAAACCGTGGAAACCGGTGGTGATGTAAAACGCCGAACCGTACGAGTTGCTCGAGAGACTGATGTGCTCGCTGACCAGGTTCGCGTATTCGAAAATCTGGCCGATGACGAAGGTCGCGCCCATGGCGTAGGTCACGTAGAACCACTCGACCATGCCCCACTTCCAAAACTGCAGCACCTTGCCCGAGCGGCGCCCCTGCAGTCGTTCCGCAGCGAATACACCTGCTTGGCAGGTGAACGACGACAAAACGAGGATTGTGGTGTTGATCGCCGCGTACGTCACGTTGAGTTTCGACACTTCGGACTGCCAGAGGCCGGGCGATGTCGACTTCAACGTGAAATAGATGGCGAACAGGCCGGCGAAGAACATCACTTCGCTGCCCAGCCACACAATTGTGCCAACCTGCACCACGCTGGGTCGGTTGACGAGTGGGGCTCCGAGCGAGCGCGAGAGTGAGGCAGTAGTCACCCCTCCATTATGGACGAAACAGCTCGCGCTTTTTCCCATTCGCGGGGTCAGTCGTGCCCCAATCGCTAGGATCGTGAGACATGTCAAGCACGCGAACGTGGCCCAGCATCCTCGGCACCCTTGTCGAGGGAAGCGATCTGTCGGTGAGCGACGCGTCGTGGGCGATGGAATCGGTCATGACAGGCGAGGCAACTCCCGCCCAGATCGCGGGATTGCTTGTCGCCCTGCGGGTCAAAGGCGAGACCATTGACGAAATAGTGGGATTCCGGGATGCCGCACTTGCCAGTTCGCTTCCCCTCCAGGTCTCACCCGACGTGCTTGATATCGTCGGCACCGGGGGAGATCCTTACGGTGCTGTCCTCAATATCTCCTCGGTCGCATCCGTCATCGCCGCGGCCGCGGGAGTACCCGTCGTCAAGCACGGCAACCGGGGCGCCAGCTCGGCATCCGGATCAAGTGACCTGTTGGCAGCGCTCGGCATAAACCTCGAACTTTCGCCCGAGCGGGTCGCCGAGGTCTTAGACGAGACCGGCATTACCTTCGCCTTCGCCGCACTGTTCCACCCCGGGTTTCGGCATGCTGGACCGGTTCGCAAAGAGCTCGGGATCTCTACCCTCTTCAACATCCTGGGGCCACTCTGCAACCCCGCTCGCCCCAACGCTTCTGCTGTGGGGGTCGCGAGTCTCGATCGGGTTCCTCTCGTCGTCGGGGTGTTCCAGACGCGCGGCGCTACCGCACTGGTGTACCGCGGGGATGACGGCATCGACAAACTCACGACGACAGGGCACAGCCACATCTGGGAGGTATCCCGCGGGTTCGTGACAGAACACGACCTGGATCCAACCGACCTCGGCATTGCGCGCGCCGACATCTATTCGCTGCTCGGCGCAGATGCTGCCCACAACGCGGAAGTAGCGCGCGGCGTGCTCGCCGGCGAGCGAGGACCGGTTCGAGATGTCGTGCTGCTCAACGCGGCCGCCGGCCTCGTCGCGTATGACTTGTCGCAGCATCCTGAGCAATTGCAGGAGCCGATCGTCGGGCGACTGGCGAAACAACTCGACCGAGCGGCCGCGGTGGTCGATTCTGGAGCAGCTTCGGTGAAACTCGAGGAATGGGTCGCGGCGACGAACCGCTAGCAGGCCAGACGTCGCTGACTCGGCGTCATCCTAAAACGTCGGCGTCGACCCAGTCGAGAGTCTTGCTTACCGCTTTTGACCAGTTGCGAAGGAGACGCTCGCGCTCCGAACCGTCCATCACAGGCTCCCAACGCTCACCTTCTTTCCAATTTGCACGCAATTCGTCCAAGTCTTTCCAGAAGCCGACCGCCAGGCCGGCGGCGTAGGCAGCGCCGAGGGCAGTCGTCTCGGCGACCACCGGGCGGATTACCGGTACGTCGAGGATGTCGGCCTGGAACTGCATGAGTTCGGCGTTGGCAACCATGCCGCCGTCGACCTTGAGCTCGGTGAGGTCAACCCCGGAGTCAGAATTGACCGCGTCAAGCACCTCACGGGTTTGGTACGCGACCGATTCGAGCGCTGCGCGAGCGATGTGGCCCTTGTTGGCGAACCGGGTAAGTCCGAGGATGGCTCCCCGGGCATCCGGCCGCCAGCGCGGAGCGAAAAGCCCGGAGAACGCGGGAACGAAATACACCCCGCCGTTGTCGTCGACGGTGCGGGCCAGCGCTTCGACGTCGGAGGCTTTGCCAATGATGCCGAGGTTGTCGCGCAGCCACTGGATAAGCGAGCCGGTAACCGCGATCGACCCCTCAAGTGCGTAGAGCGGGGCAGCGGTGCCCAGCTTGTAGGCGACAGTCGTGAGCAGACCGTTCGTCGAGTGCACGATCTCCTCGCCCGTGTTCACGATCAGGAAGTTGCCCGTGCCGTAGGTGTTCTTCGACTCGCCTTTGTCGAAGGCGGCCTGACCGAATGTCGCCGCCTGTTGGTCGCCGAGGATGCCGGCGACCGGCACCTCGCGCAACAGGCTGGATGACGTGATCATGCCGTACACCTCGGATGAGCTCCTGATTTCGGGCAGCATCGATACCGGTACGCCGAACTCTGCGGCAATGGACTCGTCCCAATTACAAGTCTTGAGATCCATGAACAGAGTGCGGCTCGCGTTGGTGACATCCGTGGCGTGGACGCCGCCGTCGATTCCGCCGGTCAGGTTCCACAGCAGCCAGGTGTCTGTCGTACCAAAGGCGAGTTCGCCTTTCTCTGCTCGTTCACGGGCACCCTCGACGTTCTCGAGAATCCACGCGATCTTCGTGCCGGCGAAGTAGGTGGCCAGCGGCAATCCGACATTCTTCTTGAACCTGTCGGTATTGCCTTTCGCAATCCTGTCGACGATTGACTGCGTTCGGGTGTCTTGCCAGACAATCGCGTTGTAGACAGGTTTGCCCGTCGCGCGGTCCCACACGACAGTCGTCTCACGCTGGTTGGTGATTCCCACGGCCGCGATGTCGTGGCGGGTCAGGCTCGCTTTAGACAGCGCCTGCCCGATGACCTCGCGTGTGTTTGCCCAGATTTCGGTGGGGTCGTGCTCGACCCAGCCCGCCTTCGGAAATATCTGCTTGTGCTCCAGCTGCCCGGTCGAGACGGGGCTACCGGCGTGGTCGAAGATCATCGCTCGGGTGCTCGTCGTACCCTGATCGATCGCGAGCACGTACTTCGGTTCGGTCATTTGGCGCCCTTCCTCATCTTGTCGAAGAGTCGCTCTGCCGGCGTTGCGAGCACGAGCAAGAGCAGCGAGTAGAGGCCGTAGTGCGGCACAAGCACCGAGATCACCAGCGCGATCGCCATGATGACAAGGGTGACGACGTACGAGCGAAGCCGGAGGCTGCCTCTCACCGGTTCGGCCTGCAAGTCCGGTCGGCGGATGAGCGCCCACTGCTGTAGCACGGTTGCGATGCTCGTGAGGAGCATCGTGCCGACGTAGAGGCCATAAGTGATCGTGTCGTCGCGATCGGATGTCGTGGCAAGCAACTCGGTGGGGAAGGGAAGAAAGACGATGCTCAGAAGCCAGAGCAGGTTAGACCACAGCAACATCCCGGAGTAGCCGATCGCGTTCTCGTACATTTCGTGATGCACGAGCCAGAATCGACCTATCACCGCGAAGCTCAGCACGAAGACGAAGAGTTGGTAGCCGTTCTCCCTGAGGAAAAGGCCGAGATCGGTTCCGGCTTCGGCCGCCGATGTGACGAGCGGAAGCACAAGCAATGTGATGGCGATCGCGACGACTCCGTCGCTGAAGCCGACTAGCCGGGTGAAACCCCGTTCGGTGTGCACTTCTCTATCCTGCCCGCATGACCGGGTCTCGTCCTACCTCTTTGACCGACGCCGACGAGACGGGAGCGCAGGTGAGGGCGTCCACGGGCATTCCACCGCCCTAGGCTTGTCACCATGTCTAAGGTGCTCAGCAGTCTTCCGGTCGGCGAACGTGTCGGCATCGCATTCTCTGGGGGGCTTGACACCTCCTGTGCGGTTGCCTGGATGCGCGAGAAGGGCGCTATTCCGTGCACCTACACCGCAGACATCGGCCAGTACGACGAGCCGGACATCGACGTGGTACCCGAGCGGGCCAAAGAGTACGGCGCCGAAATCGCTCGGCTGGTCGACGGCAAGAGCGCGATCGTAGAGGAGGGCCTTGTCGCCCTGCAGTGCGGCGCGTTCCACATCCGCTCCGGTGGCAAGACCTACTTCAACACCACCCCGCTCGGGCGTGTGGTGACCGGCACCCTATTGGTGCGGGCGATGAAGGACGACGATGTCGACATCTGGGGCGACGGCTCCACCTATAAGGGCAACGACATCGAGCGGTTCTATCGCTATGGCTTGCTGGCCAACCCGCGACTGCGGGTCTACAAGCCGTGGCTCGACTCGACATTTGTCTCCGAACTTGGCGGCCGCAAAGAGATGAGCGAATGGCTCGTCGCACGCGGCTTTCCCTACCGCGACTCAACGGAGAAGGCCTACAGCACCGATGCCAACATTTGGGGCGCCACCCACGAGGCGAAGAAGCTCGAAGAGCTCAGCTCGAGCCTCGAAATTGTTGATGCGCTCATGGGCGTCGCGGCTTGGCGCGAAGACGTTGAGGTAATTCCTGAAACTGTCAGCGTGCGGTTCGACGCGGGCCGACCCATCGCCCTCAACGGCGTGGAGTACGACGACGCGGTGGCACTCGTGATGGAGGCGAACGCGATCGGTGGCCGTCACGGGCTGGGGGCATCCGACCAGATCGAGAACCGCATTATCGAGGCCAAGAGTCGGGGAATCTACGAGGCACCGGGGATGGCGCTGCTGCACGTGGCATACGAGCGTCTACTGAACGCTATCCACAACGAAGACACAGTCGCCAACTACCACAACGAGGGTCGCCGCCTCGGTCGCCTGATGTACGAGGGCCGCTGGCTCGACCCGCAGTCGCTCATGCTGCGCGAGTCATTGCAACGGTGGGTCGGATCGGCAGTCACTGGCGAAGTCACGTTGCGTCTGCGCCGCGGGGACGACTACACGATCCTCGACACGACCGGCCCGCACCTGAGCTACAACCCCGACAAACTCTCGATGGAGCGCGTGGGTGACGCAGCATTCGGCCCGGATGACCGCATCGGCCAGCTGACGATGCGCAACCTCGATATCGCCGACTCCCGCTCGCGGCTCGAGCAGTATGCCGCGGCAGGCCTCATCGGCGGACCAACAGCTGATCTCGTCGGGCGGCTAGAGGTCGGTGCGTCGGGGGAGATCCTCGGTGGGGCGGCAGTGGATGCCACGGCCGACGCCCTCGAGCGAGCCACCGACGCGGCATCCGAGGGTGCTGCGTTCGACTCGGGCACCGACTAGCGCAGGGAGATCGGGCAACTAAGCGACTAAGTTTTCGTCGAACGCGACACGATTGGCGATGGGTACGTGTACCCATCGTTATGTGGGTTATTCTCGCATTATCCTGTGACGGACTAAGGGGACGCGATGGCTGACAAGCTGGAGTTTGATGAGGCTGCTGTTGATCGGGTCGGTCGAACCCTCAAGTTGACAGCAACTGACATCCGCCCG
>JBDUDZ010000001.1:0-31995 GCA_040002635.1 Rhodoglobus sp. | reverse complement strand
TAAGCGATGCGGCTGTCTGCCCAGCGTGGGCCCACGAGAGGCTTCGCGTCCGCCCGGGCGCACCCCGAGAACAAGACGCCGGTTAACTGGAACAAGACGCCACCCCGCGGAGTGACGCCTTGCTCTCGATGTGCGCCCGGAGGGATTTGAACCCCCGGCCTATTGATCCGTAGTCAATTGCTCTATCCGCTGAGCTACGGGCGCATGCCAGCCGAAGCCAACCTGAAAACTATACCAGCGCGCCGAGGGGCGCCAGCCCGCTCAGCCCCAGGTGCCGCCCGGCGACGAAACGATGGGAACGGGGGCGTACGACCAGTGACCGCCATTGTCATAGTGACCCGACGCCCAGGACGACGCCCAGATCGCTTGCTCAATCGAGTCGGTCGAGCTTGCCGCAGAGAAAGCGGCGACGATCCCCGAGTAGCCGCCATTGCTCAGCAGTGCTTCGGCCGCGTTCTGGGCCGCGCTCTGCAGGCTGTCGTAGCTGCCGGTGCCGCCGCCACCACCAGAACCCCAGCCATTGTTGAGCGGGTTGTTGCGGTTCCACCAGTCGTCGACGCCGTTCTCCTGACGCATCCACCGGGTGAAAACCGTGACGGTAGTGTCGTTGATCGGCAAGCCTGCCTCGAGGAGCACGAGCTTGGCCCAGTCGTAGTTCGTTCCGCCGGCGACGAGGGTGGCAATGCCCGGGGTGGCGGAGTAACCGTCGCGCGTGACATCCGCTACGGCGACGCTGTCTGACACCTTTAGCGCCTGCGCGTGAGTGTCGAGATAGGCGTGAAACATCTGGGATGCCGTGGGCGGGGCGGGCGGGGCGAGCGAAAAGACCACCACGAGCGAAAGGGCGACAAGCACCGCGGCCGCCGCGAGTCGTTCCCGCGAGCGCCCACGGCCCCGACCGGATCGAAGGTCACCGCGACTGGCCTGCTGGAAGAAAGAGAGGAAGGTCATAAGAGGAGTGGGTTCTGAATTGATGGACTAACCCACAATCAGGCTAACAGCACCCCGTGTGGATCGCCTGTGAGCATGCAGCGCGGATCGTTGTCATTCCGTTGCTAAGCGCCCCGCCACGCGCCTTGCGGCACCCGCTCTCGGCCCACTAGCGTGATTGAACACGCCACTTGAAAGGAGGCCGAACGTGTTTACACCAGCAATGACGGGAATTTCCCGCAACCGCACCGTCGGCTTCGTCGGCGCCTTCACCGCCTGATCAGGTAGCAGCTTTCGCCACCGTTCAGGACGGTGGTGACGCTCACGAAGTCCGTCCGCCCGTCCACGACGCGTTACCACGACGTCGTACCTTCGGCCGCTACGAGCGGCATCCGGGGCCAGAGCACGCGAGACAAATCGCACTGCGCTGCCCGCCAGCGTTGAGGAAACAAACTTATGAACAACATGCTGTCGACCGCTCCCGGTCGCCGTGCCCATCCCCCACAACCCACGTTCGATGACAAGGCCGTGATCGTGAGGCGCGTGGGCCTCACCGACCGCCTCGCCCTGTACGTGGGTGTCGCGCTCATCAGGTGGGGTCGCCGCCCGAAGACACTTGTCTCGCGCGAACGACGCGCAAATCAGTTGGAACAACGGCTCGCGCAACTCGAGCGAGAGCGGGCGAACGAGCGGTCGATGCGGCTTCTCGTGCCGCCGCGCTGAGCATGCGCACGGGGCCCTGCCGACGGACTCGCCACACCCCGTGGTGGGCGGGTCCGTCGCTTAGACTTGCGACACGTGCCGCACTCCGCAACGCAGCGGGGAACTGGGCTGGGAGGCATTGATGGCAGGATTCGCGAGCTGGCTCTTCGGCCTCTCGGTCCAGCAGCCCCTCGAGTACCGCCGTCTCATGCGCATCCGCAGCCGGATTTACACGCCGGTGGCAACACTTCGTGCCGAGATCATTCGCTCAGAGGAGCCCATCCCGTTCGATGAGCTCGACCGTTCCAACTTCTCGCCGTTGCGATCGGGCACCGCGTGGGGCAAGGTCTTCGACTGCGCGTGGCTGCGCATCACCGGTGACGTGCCTGCGGGCATCCGCGACCCCGTCGTTATGCTCGGCGTCCGCGGCGAAGGCCTGGTGTTCTCGCCTGCTGGGGACGTGCTCGACTCGGTGAGCACTGCATTCCAGCAGGGTGACCTTCCTCATTCCGGCGGCAAATATCGACCGGTTAAGGTCGACGCCTCGACCGGCGGCGTCGAGTTCTTCGCCGACGTTGCGTACAACGGATTCATCCTCTACCCGGTCGGTCGCGCCGTCTTCCACGGGGCCTACCTGGCGACCCGCAACGACGCCGCGTACACCCTGTATTACGACTACCTCACCCTGCTCGTGCTGGCGGGGGCGACGGAGGATGCCGCGCTCGAGTCAGGCCTGCGGGCGGCGCTGCGCTCCGCCTACGCCGCGTTCGCGAAGGGCGACCTGCTCGCCGCCCGCACCCGACTGCTGCCCTCGCTCGAAGCGGAGTCCACCGACGATTTCACCTACAGCGCCGTGGGTCACGGGCACCTCGACATGGCCTGGCTGTGGCCTCTGCGCGAGACGCGGCGCAAGGCTGCGCGCACCTACATCCGGGCCGTCAACGCAATAGACAGCCGGCAGGGGTATATCTACGGAACGAGCCAGCCCCAGCAGATGTCGTGGATGAAGCAGCGGCATCCGGCCCTCTTCGCTCGCATGAAGAAGGCGGTCGCCGACGGTCGAATGGAATTGCAGGGGTCGTTTTGGGTAGAGCCCGACACCAACCTCCCGTCGGGCGAGTCGCTCGTGCGCCAGGCGCTCGTCGGCCGTCGGTTCATGCAGGAAGAGTTCGGGCTCAGTGACGAGCAACTGCGGCTGTGCTGGCTGCCTGACACCTTCGGCTATAACGGCAACCTGCCACAGATTTTGCGCGGAACCGGCATGGACTGGTTCCAGACCACCAAACTTGCATGGAATAAGGTCAACGACTTTCCGCACCGCAGCTTCCACTGGGCAGGCATCGACGGCTCGAGCGTGCTCGTGCACATGCCGCCCGAGGGCGACTACAACAGCCGTGGAGCCGCGGATAATCTGCTTGTCGGGCTAAAGAAATACCCCGAAATAGCTCTCGGCACAGCGCTGCTCGTTTACGGCTCTGGCGACGGCGGTGGGGGGCCGAACGAGATCCACCACGAAGTCACCTCACGCGAGAAGAGCCTGCGCGGGCTGCCCAAGGTCGAGTACTCCACGGCAGGCGACTTCTTCCGCAGCCTTGAGAAACTCGACGTGGACTACACGCATCGGGGCGAGCTGTACCTCGAGACCCATCAGGGCACGTACACGACGCAAGCCCAGATTAAGCGTCACAATCGGCTCGTCGAGCGCAAGCTTCACGAGGTGGAGGCGCTGGCCGTCCTTACCGGTGACGACAGCCGGCCGGTGCTCGAGGAGCACTGGCGTGAGGTGCTGCTGAACCAGTTCCACGACATCATCCCCGGCTCGTCGATCGCTCGCGTCAATCGTGAGGCGATCGAAACCTACGAGCGCATCGAGATTTCCCTGGACGAATACGCGGATTCACTTGTCGATCGCCTGCCGCACTCCGAGGCGCCGACCGCGATGAACCTCACGAGCTTTCCGCGCAACGAGCTGATCAAAGTGGATGACGCGTGGTTCAAGGCCACCGTGCCGCCCTACGCTGCCACGGCTCTCGCCGCAGCACCCGAGTTCCCCGAGCTGGCCTTCACCGCCGACACTCTCAGCAACGGATTGCTGACACTGCACTTCGCCCGTTCCGGCGAGATCGACTCGTGCATCGATGCGCGCGGCGCCGAGCATGCCGGCGAGGGCCTCAACCGTCTCGTCGTGCACAAAGACCCCTACGTCTGGCCCTTCAACGCCTGGGACATCAACGGCGACTACGTGAAGAAGACCCCACGCACACTGCGGGTCACCTCCGTCTCGACCGAAATTGAGGGCGGCACCGTCGTGCGACGCCAGATCTACCGCGGACGAAAAGTCACAGTCGAACAGCGGATCATCCTGGAAGCGGGCAGCGACGTCGTGCGCTTCGACACCGTCGTCGCCTGGCACGAGAAGCACCGGATGCTGCGCGCCGAGTTCCGCCCCACCCATTACGGCGACACCGTGCGCTGCGAGATCCAGTTCGGACACATCGAGCGCACGACCCTCGAGCGCGACTCGGTCGAGAAGGCGCAGTTCGAGGTGTGCGCGCATAAGTGGATCGCGACCGAGGGCTCTGGCGGGGGCTTTGCGCTGCTGAACGACAGCAAGTACGGGCACCGCGCGAAGAACGGGCTGCTGAGTCTGAACCTGCTGCGGGCGCCGACCTATCCTGACAAGACCGCAGACCGCGGAATCCATCACTTCACCTACGCGTTTAGTCCCTTCGAGAGCGGCGACCTGGCCAAGGTGGTGCGCGAGGGGTATCGGTTGAACAATCCACTGCGCGTCACCGATACTGCCTTCGGCAGCGCGGCCTCGGTTGATAACCCGGGAATCATCATCGAGACGATAAAGGGCGCGGAGAGCGGATCCGGTATCGTGCTCCGGCTCTACGAGAGCCTCGGGCATACGACGACGACTGCCCTCACGACACGACTTCCCCACGCACGAGCGCGGCTCACCGACCTAATCGAACGGCCAACAGGGCCGGCCGACCTCGACCAGCTTGAGTTCGGCCCGTTCGAAATCAAGACGATCCTGCTGGAGACCCGATGAGCCTGACCGACCCAGTTCCCCTGAAACGCCAGACGCGGGCGGTCGTCACAGCCGGCTTCGGCCAGAACTTCGTGCTGACCACAGTCTCGACGTTCATCCTCGTGTACCTCCTGCAATATGCGGGCATCTCCAACTCCGGGCTCTTGGTTGTCACAGGCATCATCACTGTCTCGAAAATCATCGACGCGGTGCTTGACCCGGTGATGGGCAGCATCATCGACATGACTCGAACGCGATGGGGCAAGCTGCGGCCCTACATCCTCATTTCGGCGTTGCCGGTCGCGCTGCTCTCCGGCCTGCTGTTCTCTGTGCCAGACACGAGCGAGCCGATCAAACTTGTCTACTTCGGCGTCGCCTACATCCTGTGGAGCCTCGCCTACACGGTCTGCGACGTGCCGTTCTGGGGGCTTATCGGGTCGGCATTCGTCGATCCGGCCGGCCGCAATCGGGTTATCGGTTTCGTGCGCGCCTTCGGCGCCATTGCGCTCGGGCTTTCCACGCTCGGGATGCCCTGGGTCGCCCGCCTGCTGAGCTTCAGCTCCCACACCACTAGCCAGGGCTGGTCGCTGGCCGTGTTCGTCACGTCGATACTCGGCATGGGCGTCTTCCTGCTGGCGTTCTTCTTCACCCGCGAGCGGCAGACTGCCGCGGCATCCACCGGGCTGTCGATGCGCCAACTTGTCTCGACTCTGTTGAAGAACACGTCGCTGCTCATGGTGCTGCTCGGCTCGGCACTTGGCTTCGGCCGCTTCATAGTGCAGGCGGGCGGGGCGGTGTTCGTGGTGATCGCCTACGGCAGCGAGGGCACGTTCACTCTTGTCGGAGCCGCGATCATCCTGGGGATGGTCATCTCGTCGTTCGCGACCCCGGCCCTCCTGCGACGCATCCCGGCGCGCACCCTCATGATCGCCAGCACACTCGCCGCTGCAGCCCTCTACCTCGGAATGTTCTTCGCCGGCTTTTCGAACCTCATCGCGGTGCTGGTCTTCATCTTCCTCACCGGCCTAACACTGGGCATCTTCCTTGTGACTCAGGCCACGATGATTGCAGATGCCGTGGATGACGCCGAGCGCCGTCTTGGCGTGCGCAACGACGGCATCTCGTTCGCGAGCCTGACCTTCGTCTCCAAGATCATGAACGCCGTGGCGGTGCTCGTGTTCGGCATCTTCGTGGTCGCCGCCGGTTATCAGGATGGCGTTGTCGTGACGACGGCGATGCAAAACACGGTGTTCGGATCGATCACCCTCGTGCCGGCACTGAGCTGCCTGGTCTCGGTTGTGCCGTTCCTGTTTTACCGGGTGGGCGCGAAGCGCGCCGACGTACCGGCCTGATCGGCCTCGATCGGCCGGCAACCGCCTCGGGCTCGCGGACGACGAAGTCCCCGGAGGCACACCGCTATTCGGGCTGGGCGCGATATGCGCGGAGGAACACACGGACGCCGTCGCGAATCATTTCGTCAGTTTGTGCGCCGTCAAGAATTGCACCCTTGCGCAGGCCGCCTCCCGTCAGTGAAAGCGAGAGCGTCAGGGCCACGAAATGGTCCGCTGCTCGCCGAGGGTTTGGCGCCTGCAGTAGTCCGCGAAGGTGAAGATCGGCGAACCGTGCCGCTAGTACCTCTTCTGGCTCGGCAGCACTCCAGTGCACCTGGGCCGTGGGCAGGTCGGCAGAGGCGATCGCGATCAGCCTTGTCAAGGTTGCGTATTCAGAGGAACCAAGCGCGGACGTCATGATGTCTCGAGCGAACCCGAGGAGCGATGCGTCAAGGTCGTCAACTGCGACCAGGTTGTTCTCGATGGCCCGATGAATCGATATGTCCAGTCGCGCCCTAACTCGATCCAGAACAGCCGTGAAGAGCCCCTGTTTGTCACCGTAGTAGTCATACGCGGTGCGCTTTGTGACCCCAGAGCGCGCCGCGATGTCGTCCATCTTCGCGCGAACGAAACCGTCGGCGAGGAAGAGGTCCTGTGCGGCATCAAGGATCAGTCCGCGCTTTACGGACGACCCTTCTCTCAGGTCTTTCATCGTTACCATCTCGTTCGGCTCGCTCTCTCGCGAAATAGAATCTTACCCACGAGTATACTTTTCTATACTCGCTGGTATAGTTTGTGGTTATGAGTACAACCGCTTCGAACAGTCTGATGCCCACACGTCGGCTCAATCTCATGATCTTCGTGTTGGTGTTGGGAATGTTTCCCACAATCCTCAACACCACCCTGGTCAATATTGCCCTCGACCACCTCCACACGGTTTTTCATGCGCCGCTTGCAGATACTCAGTGGATCGTCACCGCCTACCTTTTGGCGTACGTGGCCGTGATCCCGGTGTCCGGATGGGCGTCGGAGCGATTCGGAACCCGCCGCGTCTGGATGTTCGCTATCTCGGCTTTCATGATTGGATCGTTGCTGTGCGGCTTCGCCTGGTCGCTTCCGTCGCTGATTGTCTTCCGCCTGGTTCAGGGCATCGGTGGCGGAATGGTGACGCCAGTCACCCTGACGATCTTGTCGCGGGCTGCGGGTAAGCCGCGGATGGGCGCCGTCATCGCAACCATCGGGTTCGTGGGGCAGCTAGCGCCGATCTTGGGACCGATCGTCGGCGGCTCGCTCGTGGACTCGATCGGCTGGCATTGGTTGTTTTTCCTGAACGTGCCGATCGACATTATCGGCCTCGTGCTGGTTCGTTTGATCGTGCCTGCCGGTGCCAAGGATCGGTCCCGCTCGTTCGACGTCCTCGGATTCGTGCTACTAACGCCCGGGGTCGTTGCAGTGGCTTACGGTGTCAGTCGAGCTGCTGGCACGGCCGGATTTAGCGCCCCCGACGTGTGGGTTCCCCTCGTCATCGGCGCGGCGTTGCTAGTCGGATTCGTCTTACGCGCACTCAACGCGAAGGGCAGCGCATTGCTCGATGTGAGGGTCTTTAGCCGGCGAAGTTTCGGGCTGAGCAGCATGATGACCTTCGTCGCCGGGTTCTCGACCTACGCACTGATCTTCCTCCTGCCCTTGTTCTACCAAGCGGTGCGAGGTGACTCGATCGCCACCACCGGGCTTCTCCTGATCCCGCAGGGGCTAGGAACGATGTGCTTCATCCTCCTCAACAGAGTGCTCGTCACCAGGGTGGACACCCGCATCGTTATTGCAGGGGGAGTCGTCTTGACAATGATCGGCGTCTTACCGTTCGCACTCGCTGGCGCGACGGGAGGCGACATCCTGCTTCTCGCTGGTCAGTTCGTCCAAGGGTTCGGTTTGGGTGCCATCTCAATTCCGATCATGACGCTTGCATTCACCAGTTTGAGCCACGACGAAACGCCCCGAGGCAGCGCCGCATTCAATGTGGTGAAACAGGTCGGGGCTCCTTTCGGCGTGACAGTCATCGCCGTCGTCCTACAAGGCTACGCATCGGCCAACTCCGGGGCAGGGCAGATCCTTGCCGCCTTCAACGCCACCTTCTGGTGGGTCTTCGGGCTCAGCGCCATCCCACTTCTCCTCGCCTTCTTCCTCCCGGCCCCGACGAGAACCCCAGAGCCAGTCCCCGAACCGGGGCGATGAGTTCGACTCTCGGCGATCGCAGCGTGCGCAGCGCTGACCGGCGCTTAAGAGCGGAGATGGCGGGATTTGACTCCCCTACTGAGCCGCATCCATATCGCGCAGCATCACGACGTGCGAGTACCCGTTGGCGCGACAGGGCTGACTGCTCAGCGGGGGCCCGCGAACGTGTTCGCGTCCTCCCGGGTCCGCTCCGCGAACAGACCGCTCGTTAATTGGAAAAGGCCGCCGAATAACTGGCGGTCTGTTCCCAGAGCGGAGACGGAGGGATTTGAACCCTCGGAACCCGTGAGGGTTCTCCACCTTAGCAGGGTGGTGCACTAGGCCGGACTATGCGACGTCTCCAGTGGTTCGACAGCAATTCTAGTCACACGACCAGGTGCCGCCGAACGGCTCCTAATCCTCGTTGCCGGTAGCGGTCTGGGTGATCGAGCAGGTGTACTGGGCCGCCGTTTGGCCGCGAACCCCGGAAAGCACTGGCAGCCCGGAATTATCCACTGGAGCGGCTGTGGGGTCGGCTGTAGGTGCCGGTGCGTTCGGGTCGGCCGTCGATCCCTGATCGTCTCCCGCGCCATCGAGGACAAACGGCTGGTCAGCAGCGACAAGGGCCATCAACTGGTCCCCCGCTTCGGTATCTGGTCTGACCTTGCCGGTGTACGGGGCCTCGGTCTGACCGGCGTGCCCCGGGTACTGCACGAAGGTGACGCGCTCCAGCGGGATGTTCTTTAGCGCCAAGGCGATCGACACCATGGTGGGAATATCCCCAAGGCTGTTGGACAGGGTCATGCTGCTGATCGCGGTGTTGGCGAGACTGTAAAGCTTCTTGTAGTCACCAAGGGTGTCGGAACTCTTCAGCGTACGAACGAGCGAAGACAGGAACACCTGCTGCGAACTGATCCGGGTCAGGTCGCTTCCATCACCTACTCCGTGCCGGGATCGCAGGAATGCCAGCGCCTGGCCACCCTGCAGGTTGTACGTTCCGGCGGCGGGCAAATCGATGCCCGTGTATGGGTCGACCATGGGGGCCGTGATGCAGACATTGACGCCGCCGATCACATTGGACAGGTTGATGACGCCTTCAAAGGTGATGAGGCCCGCGAACTGGATGGGCAGGCCGGTGAAATCTTGCACTGTCTGCACAGCGCAGGAAAGACCTCCGTAGTAGAGGGCCACGTTGATCGACTCAGTCGAGTAGCCCTTGACGTAACCGTCAGAACCGACGCACTCGGGAATGCCGACGACCATATCGCGCGGAATGCTAATGGCGACCGCGTTTGTCTGGTCTTGCGACACGTGAAGGACGATGTTGACGTCGTTTAGCACTGACTGATCGTCATCAGTGGTGCCCCCGACACCCCCTTGGCCCGCGCGGGTGTCACTCCCCACGATGAGGATATTGAACCCGCCTTTGATGGCGCCGATCTGCGGGGGCGGGCCCTCCGTCTCGCCATAGATGGCGACGGTCGTCTTCTTCGAGTACAGGCTGTTGAAGGCAATCGCCCCGACGGATGCGCCGCTCACGAGAATGACGGCAAGCGTGGCGCCGACGATAGAGAAGATTGTGCCGACGGCACGCGATTTACGCAGGCGGCCGTGGCGCGCAATCCCCTTGGTCTTTGAGCCACCCGAGCTCACGCGAAGCTCGGAACGGGGTCGAAGGTCAGAGCGCGGTTCTAGCTCACTCATGTCGGATGCCTTTCGTTGCCCTGCTATCAAGATGGTCGCGATGAGCGGAGGGCGTGGGATTCGAACCCACGAGACATTTCTGCCCACCAGTTTTCAAGACTGGCTCCATCGGCCGCTCGGACAGCCCTCCCGGCGTGACCAAGCTCCGATTGTAACGGATGCCCAGAGTTCGACCCTGAAAGAGGCGTCCGAACGCCCCGCTATGCCCGGAATGCGTCGAGCAGCGTCGCTACCCCATCATCGAGGTCGCTGCCCGTAATCTCGCTCGCGACGTCACGAACCTCGTCGGGAGCCTGGCCCATCGCGACGCCGCGGCCCTCGGCCGAAGCCCACTCCAGCATGTCGATATCGTTGCGACCGTCACCTACCGCCATCACTCGCGCGCGCGGGAAGCCCAGCGTCTCGCGGACGCGTTCGAGCGCCGTCGACTTGTTGACGCCATCCGGCGCGATGTCGAGCCACGCTGTCCAGCCGACGTTGTAGCTGACCTTGTGAAGGCCCATGCTCTCGACAACGGAGAGGAAGTCTTCGATCCGGTGCTCCGGTGAGATCACCACCACCCGGGTGGCCTGGGCGTTCAACAGGTCTTCGAATTCCACCTTCTCGCTCGCGGCGCCCAACGTGCCGTCGGGGAACGAGCCGGTGAAGCGGTAGCGGCCAGTCTCATCCTCGACCGCATAGTGCGCGGCTTCCAGGCTTCCGCGGATCGTGGTGAGCACAGCGCGGGGGTCGAAGGTCTCGACGAACTCGCGCACGTAGCCGGTGTCGGCCCCTGGCTCCCGACGCAGTGTGATCGCGCCGTTGGAGCAGACGATGTACTCGGGGGTGAGGCCAAGGCGAACGAGGATGGGCAGGGTCATTGCCACGGAACGACCGGTCGCCAGCATCACTTCGTGCCCGGCATCCCGCACCTTCTGCACCGCGCGGATGACGGGGTCGGTCATTGTGCCGTCCTCGCGAAGCACTGTTCCGTCAATATCGAGGGCGATGAGCCAACGCTCGCGGCTCATGCCGACGGTGCGAACAGCTCGAGCCCGCCCAGGTAGGGGCGCAGCGCTGAGGGCACGACAACCGAACCGTCCGCCTGCTGGTGCGTCTCGAGGATCGCGACGAGCCACCGCGTTGTCGCGAGCGTGCCATTGAGTGTCGCCACCGGCGCCGTCTTGCCGGTTTCGGTGCGATGCCGGATGTCGAGGCGGCGGGCTTGATACGTTGTGCAGTTGCTCGTGCTCGTGAGCTCTCGGTAGGTGCCCTGGGTCGGCACCCATGCCTCGACGTCGAATTTGCGCGCTGCGCTCGAGCCGAGATCACCTGCGGCAACGTCGATCACCCGATAGGCAAGTTCACACGCCCCGAGCATCGACTCTTGGTACGAGAGCAGCTTCTCGTGCTCGGCTTCGGCATTCTCCGGAAGCACGTAGCTGAACATCTCGAGCTTGTTGAACTGGTGCACGCGCAGGATGCCGCGGTTGTCTTTGCCCGCGGAGCCCGCCTCCCTGCGGTAACAGGTCGACCACCCGGCGTAGCGCAACGGCCCTGACGACAGGTCGAGGATCTCGTCGGAGTGGTAGCCGGCGAGCGCCACCTCCGAGGTTCCCGTCAGATACAGGTCGTCGGCGGGAAGGTAGTAGATCTCGTCGGCGTGCTCGCCGAGAAACCCGGTTCCTGCCATGATCTCCGGTCGCACAAGCGTGGGGGTGATGAGCGGGGTGAAACCTTCTGCGAGCGCCTTGTCGAGCGCGAGGTTCATGAGGGCAAGTTCGAGGCGGGCGCCGACACCTTTGAGGAAGTAGAAGCGGCTACCCGAGACCTTGACCCCGCGGGCGATGTCAATCGCGCCCAGAAGTTCGCCGATGTCTGCGTGGTCGCGTGGTTCGAAATCGAAGGCGGCTGGGGTGCCAACCTCGCGGACGAGCTTCCAGTTGTCTTCGCCACCGGCGGGAACACCATCGATAATCACGTTGCCAATAGCCCCGGCAATCCGGACGAACTCCGTCTCGGCGTCCTGCGACTCTTGCTGCGCGATCTTGACCTTCGAGGCCAGAATCTGCGCCTGGGCGACAAGCGCCTGTTTCTGATCCTTGGGAGCAGCCGCGACAGTCTTACCGAACGCGTTCTGCTCGGCTCGAAGGCTCTCAAACTCCCCGATCGATGTGCGGCGCCTCAGGTCTGCAGCCACAGCGTCATCCACGAGCTCGACCGAGGAGCCGCGCGACTGCTGCGAACGTCGAACGACATCAGGGTTTTCGCGTAAAAGCAAGGGGTCGATCACCCATACAGCCTATCGACGCGATGCCGTAGCTTTATCAGGTGGCCAACCCTCAAGACCCGCGCGCACATCGGGCAGCAGTGGTCTATAACCCGCTCAAGGTCGACCTGAAGAAGCTGAAGAAGTCGGTTGCCGCCGCGCAACAGCTGGCCGGGTGGGCAAGCACCCTCTGGTTCGAGACGAGTGCCGAGGATGCGGGCCAGGGTGTTACGGCAAGCGCGCTGCGGCGCGGAGCCACCGTCGTGATCGCCGCCGGCGGCGATGGCACGGTGCGTGCAGTAGCCGAGGCGCTACGCGACAGCAGGGCGGCGCTGGCACTCGTGCCGTCCGGCACGGGAAACCTGCTTGCCCGCAACCTCGACATTCCGCTCACCAATCTCGACGCCAGCGTCGGTGCTGCATTCGCCGGTGACGAGCGCACCATCGACCTGGGCATCGTCGAGATCTCGCGTGCCAACGGTGAGACAGAAGAGCATGCATTTCTCGTCATGGCGGGCCTCGGGCTTGACGCGAAGATGATCAAGAACACGAATTCAAAGCTAAAAAAGGCCGTCGGTTGGCTCGCCTACATTGATGGCATCGCGCGATCCGTACCCGAGCTCAAGCCCCTGCGGCTGTCGTACCGGCTGAATAATGGCGCCACAAAGTCGATGAGCGTGCACACGATAATCGTCGGCAACTGCGGCATGCTGCCCGGTGGGTTGCTGCTCATGCCAGACGCTAAGCCAGACGACGGAATGCTCGACATTGCGGCGCTGCGCCCGCGCGGTCCGTTCGGCTGGGCCAAGGTGTGGCGCAAGGTCGCCTGGGAGAACGGCGTGCTGCGCAAGTCGGCGATCGGGCGAAAGATCATCGACCTGTCGAAGGACGTGCGCGACGTCACTTACCTCAAGGGCAGATCGCTGCACATGACAGTCGAGACCCCGCAGGAGTTCCAACTCGACGGCGACGAGTTCGGCGAGGCCAAGTCGGTTCATGCTTGGGTCGATGCGGGTGCCCTCACCGTGAAGGTGCCGAGCGCTTAGAGCCCACCGTCACTGATCTCGCCGGCAATGAGACCGCGAAGCCAGTCGCGGGCATCGACGAAAGCGTCGTTGTCATACCGCGGGGTCACCGTGATCGCCTGCTTGTCGGCCCGCGGGTAGCTGCCGAGGAAGATCACGCTCGGGCTGAACCGCTTGAGTCCGAGCAGCGCGTCGGCCACCCGCTCGTCGAGGATGTGCCCGTCCAGGTCAATGACGAAGCGATAGCGTCCCAGCGCGTCACCAATGGGGCGCGACTCCAGCAGTGACATGTTGACGCCGCGGGTAGCGAACTGCTCGAGCATTTCGAGGAGGCGGCCTGACGTGTCATCCGGCAGCTCGGCGATGATGCTCGTCTTGTCTGAGCCGGTGCGTTCGGGAAGCGCGACCGTGCGGCTCACCAGCACGAAGCGGGTGACGGCGTTCGGATTGTCACCGATATCTTTGGCGAGCACCTCGAGCGGGTAGTGCTCGGTGATACCGGGGGGCGCGACAGCCGCATCCGCCAGGTCATTGTCGAGCAACGAGGCAGCGGCCGCGACGTTGGAGGTCGCGGGGAGGTGTCCGTGCTCCGGCAGCTTGGCGTCGAGCCAGAGGTGAGTCTGGCCGTAGGCGACCGGATGCGCGTTGATTACCTTCACGTCGGAAAGCGTCGTTCCGGGCCGGGCAACCAGCACGAAGTTCACCGGAACGAGGTATTCGCCGATGATGCGGAGGTTCGGAATGTTGGCAAGCGCATCCTGCGCGACACTCACTCCACCCTCGATGGAGTTCTCGATCGCGATCATCGCCGCGACGCTGCGCCCAGCCACGACGTCGTCGAGCGCCTCGCCCACGTTGTGGGCTGGCCGCCAGGTCTTGCCTTCGGCCTCGGGAACCTGACGCAGCGCGGCCTCGGTGAAGGTACCGGTGGGACCGAGGTAGCTGTAGACAGCATCCGTCGTGGTCTCAGGCATGGTGAGAGTGTACCGACCCGTGTCCCGCATCCGGCGGTGCAAGACTGTGGGGCATGAACGATCGCGCTGGCACGGTGGCCCTGGCAACTGACCTCATCGACGTACCCGCCCTTGTGCGGGCCTACTACGAACTCGTTCCGGATGTCGCGATCCCTTCGCAGCGCGTCGTCTTCGGCACGAGCGGCCACCGTGGCTCGTCTTTCGACACGGCGTTCAACGAGACCCACATCGCCGCCATTACCCAGGCGATCGTGGAGTATCGCGCGGCGCAGGGCATCACCGGTCCGCTGTTCATCGGCAAAGACACCCACGGCCTCTCCCGGCCCGCCGAAACGACGGCCCTCGAGGTGCTCATCGCCAACGGGGTCGACGCTCTAGTCGATGAGTTCGACGATTACGTGCCGACACCGGCGCTAAGCCACGCGATCATCAAGTACAACGTCTCCCATGTCGGCGAGCCCCAGGCCGACGGCATCGTGATCACGCCCTCGCACAACCCGCCTCGTGATGGCGGCTTCAAGTACAACCCACCGCACGGGGGGCCGGCCGATAGCGACGCCACGACCTGGATCGCAAACCGGGCGAATGATCTCATCGCGGCCGGCAACGTGGGCGTCATGCGGGCAGAGCCAAGCGGCGTCGGAACCTACGACTTCCGCCGCAACTACGTCGAAGACCTCGAAAACATCATCGACATCGCCGCCATCAAGAATGCGGGCCTGCACATCGGAGCCGACCCACTCGGCGGCGCGAGCGTGAACTACTGGTCGCTCATCGCGGAACACTACGGGCTCGACCTGACTGTGGTGAACCCCACGGTCGACCCGGCCTGGGCATTCATGACCCTGGACTGGGATGGCAAGATCCGCATGGACCCATCGTCGCCTTCCGCGATGGCTTCGGTCGTTGCGCGGCGGCACGACTACGACATCCTTACCGGCAACGACGCCGACGCGGACCGTCACGGCATAGTCACGCCGGACGCGGGTCTCATGAACCCCAACCACTACCTCGCTGTCGCGATCGAGTACCTCTACGCCCATCGGCCGCACTGGCGAGCTGATGCTGCGGTCGGCAAGACCCTCGTCTCGAGCTCGATGATCGACCGGGTCACCGCTGCCCTCGGACGACGGCTCTGGGAAGTTCCCGTCGGCTTCAAGTGGTTCGTGCCGGGGCTCGTCGACGGGTCGGTCGGTTTTGGCGGTGAGGAGAGCGCGGGGGCAAGCTTCCTGCGCCTGGATGGCACCGCGTGGACAACAGACAAAGACGGCATCCTGCTTGCGCTGCTCGCGAGTGAAATCCTCGCCGTGACGGGCAAGACGCCATCACAGCTCTACACCGAACTCGTCGACCGCTTCGGCGACCCCGCATATGAGCGGATCGATGCCGCAGCGTCCACAGAGCAGAAGGCGCGGTTGGGCAGGCTGAGCGGCAGCGACATCACGGCCACAGAGCTCGCCGGCGACCCGATCACCGCGAAGCTGTCGGAGGCGCCCGGCAACGGCGCCGCGATCGGCGGCGTCAAGGTTACGACCGAGTCGGCGTGGTTCGCGGCCCGCCCGAGCGGCACCGAAGACGTGTACAAGATCTACGCCGAGTCATTCACGGGGCCCGAACACCTGAAGCTCGTGCAGGCCGAGGCGAAGAAGATCGTCGACGCCGCACTCGGCGCCTGAGCTCCGGATTTTTCGCCAGGGCAGACTCCAGAAGCTAGGGCAGGCTCCAGAAGTGCGCGGTCGCGCCCGGATGGTCGACTGTGATCGCGGTGTCTAGATCGCGGTAGTCGCTGTCGGTGTTGTGGCCAACCATCTCGATCTTTGTCACGCCGTCGACGACCGCAACTGACGAAACAACCTGGACATGGTCGCGCGAACCATCGTTGTCCCAGTCGAAAATCACGAGGTCTCCGACCTTCACCTGGTCGCGCTGCTGGAGGCTGAGCTCGGTGGCACCGGTCTCCGGATGGCTGCTTAGCCAGTCGTCGAGGTCGGGAACGTAACCCCAGGGGCCGCCCCACGACGAGCCACCGTCATAGCTATACCAGTCGTCGGTCATCGCCCAACCGCGAGCAACGAGCGACTGGCTCACGAAGTTGGCGCAGTCTCCGCCAATGTCGTTGAAGTCTCCATACTGTGCGACGTTGTAGTTGTCCCAGTAGGTGAACAGGTACTGCATTTGCCGGTCGACGTTGGTCTCTACCTGATAGGTATAGGTCAATCCCGCGGCATTCGGGTCGCTCTGGCCTGTAGTCGAAACTGCGACAGTAACGGCTGACGCCACGTAGTTGGTGACGGAAGGAACCGCGAGGGTGATTGTCGTGTCATCAACATGCTGGAGTTCGCTCACCTTGTTCGCACCAAACGTGACTGCGGTGACCCCGGCGAGGTTCTTGCCGATCAATGTCACCTTCTCGCCCCCCGCCAACGACCCATGATCAGGGCTGATGCTGCGCAGTGATGCCTGGGTATTGGGCGCCGCGACGGTCGCGAGCGCCCTGAGGTGTGCGGCGGGAGTTGATGATGCCCTCGTCACGTCAAACGCGACCACAACCGCAATAGCGACTGCGAGCGCGGTCGCAGCGATAAGCAGGGGCCTGCGGAGCCGCGCGGAATTCACCTTCGTAATGCTAGGAATGATCACCAAGCGTGGCTATGGAGAACAGCGAACCCTTACCTGATTCTTACCTTCGATCTACTCCCGCGGGAGTACCCAATCGGTTTGCCTACTGAGTGCTCAGGGTGTAACTTTGCACACTACGCAAAGTTTTATTGCCGACGGCTGCTTTGCACCACAATCACTTTCACAAAAGAGGAACCATGGCGCGCGCCGAATCCCGGGGCAAGATCGAAGCCCAAAAAGTCACCGACGCTGGCGGAGTGATGACTCACCGCCAGATCCTGTTCGTCATCTTCGGGCTTATGGCGGGGATGTTCCTGTCATCCCTCGACCAGACGGTGGTCGGCACATCGATCCGGACCATTGCTGATGACCTCGACGGGCTCAGCCAGCAGGCGTGGGTTACTACCGCTTACCTGATCGTCTCCACTATCGCGACGCCGATCTACGGCAAGCTCAGCGACATCTTCGGCCGCCGTCCGCTGTTCATCATCGCGATCTCGATCTTCCTCATCGGATCAATCGCCTCCGGCTTCTCAAGCTCAATCCTCGAGCTCGCGGGGTTCCGCGCTATCCAGGGCCTCGGCGCCGGCGGGCTCATGGCCCTACCACTGGCCATTATGGGCGACATGCTCGCCCCCAGGGAGCGCGCGAAGTACCAGGGTTACTTCCTCGCCGTGTTCGGCATCTCAAGCGTCATCGGCCCGCTCATCGGCGGCCTGTTCGCCGGCGCACCCGAGATCCTGTTCATCACAGGATGGCGTTGGGTGTTCCTCATCAACCTCCCGATCGGCGCCGTCGCGCTCACAATCGTGCTGCGCTTCCTCCACCTGCCCGCCCGTAGCGCAAACCGCGGTGTGCGCATCGACTGGTGGGGTGCTACAACAGTCATCGTCGCCGTCGCACCGCTGCTGCTCGTTGCGGAACAGGGTCGCGATTGGGGCTGGAACTCCGCGGGCGCTATCGTCTGCTACGTCATTGGCGCCTTGGGCATCGCAGCATTCATCTTCGCTGAGCGGATGATGGGTGACGACGCACTCATCCCCCTGAAGCTGTTCAAGAGCCAGACCTTCTCGATGGCGACGATCATCGGTGTACTCGTGGGTTTCGGCATGTTCGGCGCTATCTCGACCGTTCCGCTTTACCTGCAGTTGGTGAAGGGCTCAACCCCGACGGAAAGCGGCTTCCAGCTGCTGCCCATGATCCTCGGTCTCATGATCTCGTCGATCGTCAGTGGCCAGCTCATCTCACGCACCGGCAAGTACAAGATTTTCCCGATCGTCGGCACCGGCTTCATGATGGTCGGATTCTTGCTCTTCACCACAATCAACGCTGGCACCAACTACCTGGTGCTCGCTGCAGCCATGCTGCTCGTCGGTCTCGGCCTCGGCCAGTTGATGCAGACACTCACCATCGCGAGCCAGAATGCCGTCGGCCCGCGTGACATTGGCGTTGCTACATCGTCGTCGACCTTCTTCCGCCAGGTCGGTGGAACGTTGGGCGTCGCGGTGATTTTCTCGGTGGTCTTTAGCGTCGTCGGCAACTTCATCAAGAACGCGTTCACCGACAAGCCGACCCTTCGTGCCGCGCTCGACGCGGCCCTTAACCCGAAGATCGCGAACGCCGCCAACAACAAGGGCATCATGGAGAAGATCTACGACCCAATTGTTGGCCCGATCAAAGCCAACCTGCCCGCGCAGGTTGACCTGTCGGACGCCACAACTCGCGGTTCGATTGTCGACAAGATTGTTGACCAGTTCAAGCCCGGCAGCGGCGGCGCAAGTACCGCGACAACCTCGCTCGACGGCAACACGTCGTTCCTCAACCATGCCAACCACGCTCTCGCGGCACCGTTCCTGAACGGATTCTCTGAGGCGATGGTGCAGGGATTCTGGGTGAGCCTGGTGGTGGTGACTGTCGCGTTCATCCTGAGCTTCTTCCTCAAGGCCACCCCGCTTCGCCAGAAGTCGGCGCTGCAGGAGGTAGCGGATGCTGACGCGGCAATTCTCGCGCAGGAGGCGGCAGAGATTGCCGGCGCGCAGCTCGCGCCCGACGTCACCTTGAGCCGCGAATCTGAGTCGGCAGGGTCGGGAAAGACAATTTCCTAGAAGATTTTCGCTTGGCCCTTTACGGTGCCCAACTCCCGGGTTTTCGCGGGAGTTGGGCACCGTAAGTGCTTCCGGGCCGCTCCGGGGCTTGGGAGCGCTCCCACGGCGTGCTTGACATCGACTGGGTAAGCTACCTATCCTGACCACGGTCACGTGGGAGCGCTCCCAAGATCGATTTGGGAGCGCTCCCACACCACCCCCATCCACGCACACAAAGGAGTGACCGTGAGAACATCACGACGCACAATCGCGGCGGCAGTTGCCGGCGCAGCAGCAATCGCCCTGATCGCCACCGGCTGTTCAGCCGGCGGCGGCACGAGCAGCGACAGCAACGAGAAGGTCACCCTCACAGTGGGTACCTTCAACAACTTCGGATACACCGATGCGTTGTTCGCTGAGTACACCAAGCTTCACCCGAACGTAACGGTCAAGCAGAACATCGCCAAGACCTCGGATGACGCGCAGACCAACCTCTTCACCAAGCTCGCTGCTGGCTCGGGCCTCAGCGACATCGAAGCCGTTGACGGCGACTGGATGCCGAAGGTCAAGCAGTACTCCGACCTCTTCGTCGACCTGGCCTCGTCTGACAACAAGGACCGCTACTCCAGCTGGAAGACCGCTGGCGGAACGGCCGACAAGAAGCTCATCGGCCTCGGCACCGACATCGGCCCGGAAGCGATCTGCTACCGTGCAGACCTGCTCAAGGCTGCCGGCCTCGGCAGCACTCCCGAAGAGGTTACAAAGTCACTCACCGGTGGCTGGGACGCGTACTACGCCGCTGGTAAGACCTACACGGCAGCAACGGGCAAGGCATGGTTTGACTCCGCTGGAGCAACCTTCCAGGGCCTGGCCAACCAGTACCAGAACTTCTTCGAGAAGGATGACGGAACTGTCATCGCCACCACGAACCCTGACGTGAAGGCAGCCTTCACCTCAGTGCTCACGGCGAGCTCGACTCTCTCGTCTCACCTCAGCGAGTGGAGCGACGACTGGGCTGCTGGCATGGCCAATGGCGCGTTCGCCACGATGCTCTGCCCGGCCTGGATGCTCGGCGTGATTCAGGGCGACAGCCCCGACGTGAAGGACTGGAACATCGCCAACGTGTTCCCGAACGGCGGCGGAAACTGGGGCGGTTCGTACCTCCTCGTTCCGAGCCAGGGCAAGCACACCGATGCAGCGAAGGCGCTGGCCGACTGGCTGACCGCTCCCGAGCAGCAGATCTCGGCGTTCAAGACCGCGGGAACCTTCCCGAGCCAGGTCGCCGCGTACAAGGACCCGGCGCTCACCGGCGCAAAGAACGCGTTCTTCAACGACGCCGCGATCGGATCGATCTTCATTGATCGGGCCAACGCGGTCAAGGTGACGCCGTTCAAGGGCATCAACTATGGCGCAGTCATGGGAGCCGTGCAGAACGGGCTCACTCGCGTCGAGCAGGGCCAGCAGAACATCGACGATTCCTGGACTCAGGTAGTCGCCGACATCAAGGCGCTCGGCTAACAACGCATGACGAGGGCCGGGTCGTTCTCTCCTGAGGGCGGCCCGGTCCCGTGCGTAGTACAGATACGCCCTCCATTCACTATCGTTCACGCCATTTCACCGAGGAAGCTGACATGACAACGTCGCTGCAGGCCAAGCCGCGCACACCGCGCCGGATCGCGTTCAGCAACAAGCTGGGCCGCTGGGACGTCAAGGTCTCCCCCTACCTCTACATCTCCCCGTTTTTCCTGCTCTTCGCGGTAGTCGGGCTGTTCCCACTCATCTACACCGGCTACATCTCGCTGCTGGACTGGGATCCGATCCGCCACTCTGGCAAGTTCCTGGGCTTCGACAACTTCGCCTGGGTATTTGGCCAGCGCCAATTCTGGTTCGCACTGCGGAACACATTCAGCATCTTCCTGCTGTCTGCGGTGCCGCAGCTCATCATCGCGCTACTTATCGCCGCCGTTCTTGATACGAACCTGCGGGCAAAGACGTTCTGGCGAATGGGCGTGCTGCTGCCGTACATCATCATGCCGGTGGCGGTCGCGCTCATCTTCAGCAAGCTCTTCAGCAACGACTACGGTCTGATCAACACAGTGCTCGCCGATATCGGGCTGCCGAAGGTTGGCTGGCACACTGACGTGATTCCTAGCCAGATCGCAATTGCGACGATGGTCAACTTCCGTTGGACCGGCTACAACGCGCTCATCCTGCTGGCAGGCATGCAGGCGATTCCCCGCGACATCTACGAGTCGGCAAGCCTTGACGGCGCTGGTCGGCTGCGCCGCTTCTTCTCGATCACGATCCCACAACTGCGACCAACGCTGATCTTCGTGATTATTACTGCCACAATCGGCGGCCTGCAGATCTTCGACGAGCCGCAGCTCTTTGACACCGGAGGCCTCGCGGGCGGCGCAAGCCAGCAGTGGCTGACCCTTACCGTCTATCTCCATAACGTCGGATGGTTCCAGAATGGCAAGTTCGGACGTGCGGCGGCTATCGCCTGGATTCTCTTCCTTGTCATTGTGATCATCGGCCTGATCAACTTCGCCATTACCCGTCTAATCGCCAACAATGACGTACGGAAGCACCGATGACATCACCAGCCGTGCCCACCCCCGGCATCCCTCCAGTTTTAGACACCCCCGTGGCTTCGCCGCGTGATCGGCGCCGAAGCCGACGGGCGCGTGCAGTGCTCAACCAGCGTCCGGGCTTCGTTGCCTACGGCCTGCTGGTTGCCGTTTTGCTTGCGACCGCGCTGCCGCTGTACTGGTCGCTGCTGATTGCCAGCGGCGACGCGTCGAGCCTGAACAACCAGAACCTGCCGTGGTGGCCGGGCGGAAACTTCCTGGCAAACGCCGGCAAGGTGCTCAATGACAATCGGGTCAACTTTTGGCTCGCGGTGCTTAACAGCGTCGTGGTGTCGACTGTGGTTTCGGCATCCGTCGTCTTCTTCTCGACACTGGCCGGCTACGCGTTCGCCAAGCTCAACTTCAAGGGCAATCGGGTGCTTTTCGTCTTCGTCATCGCGACGACAGCCGTCCCCACCCAGCTCGGTGTCGTGCCCCTGTTCATCATCATGTCTCAGTTGGGATGGACGGGAACGCTCGGCGCGGTAATCGTGCCCGGCCTTGTCACAGCGTTCGGCGTGTTCTGGATGACCCAGTACATCAGCCAGAGCCTGCCCGACGAACTCATCGAAGCGGCGCGAGTCGACGGGGCAAACATGTTCCAGACCTTCTGGTACATCGGGTTCCCCGCCGCCCGCCCTGCCGCTGCGATGCTCGCGCTCTTCACTTTCATCGCCACGTGGACCAACTTCTTCTGGCCGTTCATCGTGCTTAATCCGTCATCGCCGACCCTTCCTGTCGCGCTTTCCCTGCTGCAGGCGAACTATTTCGTCGACTACTCAGTGGTACTTGCTGGCGTGCTGCTCGCCACGCTGCCGCTGTTGATCCTGTTCATTTTTGCCGGTCGACAGCTCGTCGCTGGCGTCATGCAGGGTGCGGTAAAGGGATGACCCAGCTGCGCACGACGGCACAAGGCACCGCCCCAGCAAGTTCAGGGATGCCCCGTCGATTCCCCACAAACTTCCTTTTCGGAGCCGCAACTGCGGCATACCAGATCGAGGGGGCCGCTCATGAGGACGGCCGCACCGATTCGATCTGGGACGCCTTCTGCCGCATCCCCGGTGCCGTGGTGGGCGGCGACAACGGAGACGTCGCGTGCGATCACTATCACCGATATGAGGAGGATGTTCGGCTGATGGCCGACCTCGGCCTCCAGACCTACCGTTTTTCCTCATCATGGTCGCGTGTGCGACCCGATGGCGGGCCGCTCAATGCGAAGGGCGTGGACTTCTATTCCAGGCTCGTCGATTCGCTGCTTGAGAAGAACATCACTCCGTGGCTCACTCTCTACCACTGGGATGTTCCGCAAAAGCTCGAAGAGCTCGGCGGGTGGACCAATCGCGACACCGCATATCGGTTTGTCGAGTACGCAGCCGAC
This sequence comes from Rhodoglobus sp., assembly GCA_040002635.1. Taxonomy (GTDB): domain Bacteria; phylum Actinomycetota; class Actinomycetes; order Actinomycetales; family Microbacteriaceae; genus Rhodoglobus. The sequence continues at coordinate 9,119 of JBDUDZ010000001.1, read as the reverse complement.
ATGCATGATGCCCTCGGGGATCGAGTCACGAACTGGACGACTCTTAACGAACCGTGGTGCTCGTCATTTTTGGGGTACATCGGTGGGGAGCACGCTCCGGGACGCCAAGAGCCGGCGGCCGGACTTGCCGCGGCCCACCACCTGCTTCTCGCTCACGGCATGACCGTGCAGGAACTCCGGTCACGGGACGACTCGCTCACCCTCGGCATAACTCTCAACCTGACCGTGGCCGACCCGGTGGATCCGTCTGACGCCGGCGACCGTGACGCAGCGCGGCGCATCGATGGCCAATTCAACAGGTTCTTCCTTGACCCAATCTTCAGAGGGAGTTACCCCGACGACGTGCTGGCTGATGTTGCACATCTCGGATTCAGTGATGTAGTCCAGCCGGGCGACCTTCAGATCATCTCGACTCCGATCGATTCTCTGGGCGTGAACTATTACCACGGTGAAGCGGTAAGCACCCGTCCCACCGTCGCCGAAATGTCTACAGCTGCGCCCTCGGTTCGACCCAAGCGCTCGCCTTTCCCCGCGGCAGACGACGTCTACTGGCATCTGCGCGACCTGCCGGTCACCGGGATGGGCTGGGAGGTTCAGCCCGAAGGACTTACGCGACTGCTCAAAAGGATTCATGCCGAGTATGCCAACCCCGCCGGCGTCACCTTGGCCGTGACCGAGAACGGAGCAGCATATAACGACGTGCTGGAGTCTGACGGCTCGGTTCATGATTCAGACCGCACGTCGTTCCTGGAGGCACACCTCGATGCGATTCTCGATGCCATCGATGAGGGCGTGCCCGTGCAGGGCTACTTCTACTGGTCGCTTATGGATAACTTCGAGTGGGCTTGGGGATACGACAAGCGCTTCGGGATTGTTCGTGTCGACTATGACACGCAGCGTCGTACCCCAAAGGACAGCGCTCTCGCGTACTCGCGCATAATTGCTGATCGCACCCTCTAACTAGACTTTCCCCATGCCCGTACCGACGTCTTCGAGCACTCGCCCGATGCGGCCCGCCGCGCCGACGCTCGAAGCAGTTGCCGCACAGGCAGGGGTATCGCGTTCCACCGTTTCGAGAGTCGTCAACGGCGCAGACCATGTGAGCCCGGATGTCGTTGTCGCGGTAAATGCCGCGATCGATCAGCTGCGATACGTCCCCAATCGCGCCGCGCGGTCGCTCGCGAACCGCCAGACCATGGCGATCGCGCTTGTCGTGCCGGAAGACACCCAGCGCTTCTTCGGCGATCCCTTCTTCGCAGACGTAGTGCAGGGCATCACGCAGGGGCTGGAATCCAGCGACTACGTGCTCAACCTCCAGCTCGCTACCCCGTCATCGCCCTCAGACAAGACGATCCGGTACCTTCTCGGAGGCAACGTGGATGGCGCCATTGTGGTTTCCCACCACTCTGGCGACGACTTTTTCACCACCCTCGACGCGACATTTCCCGTGGTCTTCGGCGGTCGCCCATATCGACCCGAACTGCACACGAACAACTACGTGGATGTCGACAACGCCGCCGGGGCACAGATGGGAACGCAGTACCTGCTCGACCGGGGCCGGAAGCGGATCGGCACCATCGCCGGACCGGCGAACATGCAAGCCGCGGTCGACAGAACAGAGGGTTGGATAGCCGCAATGACCTCGGCGGGACTCGCCACAGACCTTATTTTGCACGGCGACTTCACCGCCGCCAGCGGTGCCGCTCGAATGCGTGAACTCCTTGAGCGCGAGCCGGACATCGACGGGATATTCATAGCGAGTGACCTGATGGCCACCGGCGCGCTTTCGATGCTGCGCGAACGCGGCAGATCCGTCCCCGCCGATGTGGCAGTGGTCAGCTTTGACGACAGCCTCGCAGCTACGAGCGGTGAAGTCCGCCTGACCACAGTCCACCAACCCTCCCGGGAGATGGGCGAAGAGATGGCCAGGATGCTGCTCGCCCTGTTGCGCGGCGAGACCACGGAACGGCAGCGGATCATGCCGACCCGCATGGTCGTGCGCGACAGCGCCTGATTAGACCCCGCCTGACTAGGCTTGACCGCATGCCCACCGAAGTAGTCAATGACGCGAGCATGAATCGCTATGAGCTGCTCGTAGACGGCGCCGATGTCGGGTTCGCCGACTATCAAATCCGTGGCGACACCATCGTCTTCATCCACACCGAGATCGACCCGTCGAACCGGCTGAAGGGTCTCGGTTCGGAACTAGCCCGTGGCGCCCTCAATCTTGTGCGGGCCGACACCGACTACCGCGTGGTGACAACCTGTCCGTTCATGACCGCGTGGATCGCAGGGCATCCCGAATACCAGGATCTGCTGACCCGCTAACGAAACATCTCGACGGCTATTCGCCGGCCCGGTGTTTGCCAGCGTTGGCGCTGCCGCGTTCGGGCTCTGGTTGGGGTTCCCGCTCGGAAATGTCGATTCTGACCTGGCCGTCGTAGATCCCTTTGTCGCCATCACCGGCCACCGGAGCAGGGGCGGGCAAAACGGTTTGACGATCCATCTCGATCTGCGCCTCGTAGCGACTCGGATTGAACACCTCGTCGCCGATGCCCATGACCCCGCCGTGGGTGCCAGAGGTCTTGCTCTTGTTGCTGAGGTCAATCCAGCCGAAATGCTGGGCGATGTAGAACAGTACGCCTACTGCCACCACGATGATGAGCACAATCCACGGTTCCACCTCCACAGACTACGCGGAGGTGGGGCGATCTGCGGCGGGGTCGATGACCTCAGCGGCACGACTACCAGCCGGTGCGAGCCTGCGGCGCGAGAAGACTGCAGCGCCGCGACTCACGGAACGCGCTGCAGCCACTCCTCGGTGCCGAACTTCTCGGCAACGAGTTCCTGTGCCCTGGCCATTTCGCCGGCCGTGATCTCGCTCGCGGCGAGACCGTACAACCCTCTGAAGGTTCCGACCATCTTCTCGATGATCTCCAGGCGCGACAGCCCGGTTTGACTGCGCAACGGATCGACGCGCTTGGCCGCGCTCTTTGTGCCCTTGTCGCTCATCTTCTCGCGACCGATGCGCAGCACCTGCACCATCTTCTCGCCGTCCATGTCGTAGCTCATCGTCACGTGGTGCAGCACCGCACCGCTGCCCAGCCGCTTCTGCGCAGCCCCGCCGATCTTGCCGGTCGGGCTTGTGATGTCGTTGAGCGGCACGTACGTCGCATCGATGCCGAGCGACTTCAGCGCGACGATCACCCACTCATCAAGGAACGCGTACGAGTCGGCGAAACTCATTCCCTGCACGAGATCGGTGGGAGCGTAGATCGAATAGGTGATGACCGACCCGGCCTCCATGAACATCGCCCCGCCGCCCGAGATGCGGCGGACGATGTCGAAGCCGTATTTCTTCGCATTGTCGAGATCCACCTCGTTCTTGACCGACTGGAAGCTACCGATCACTACCGCCGGCTTCTCCCACTCCCAGATGCGCAGAGTGGGCTTGCGGTGACCGGCACCGACCTCTTCGCTCAGCACCTGGTCTAGTGCCATCTGCAGCACAGGGTCGAGTGCGGGGCCCTGAATGAGCTGCCAGTCGTAGTCCTTGAAGGTGGTGGCCTTCTGCAGGGCACGACGGACAGTCGTGGCAACGGCTTCGGGCGAGAAACCGAGGAGGATCGCGTCATCCGGCAGCGCAGCTTTGATCGCCGCGGCGATGATCGCCGCCTCCGCGTTTGCCGGCAGCCCGTTCACCGCGCCGTTTATCGCGTCGAGTGCGCTGTCGGGCTCGAGGAAGAAGTCGCCGGCGAGCCGGAATTCCGCGATCCTGCCGTCTGAGATCTCGAGATCGACGACGACAAGTTTGCCGCCAGGAACTTTAAACTCACCGTGCATAAGGCAAGCCTAAGTTAGTCGACCATCGAGCCACTTCACGAGGTCTGCGATTACCTCGTCGCGGTTTGTCTCGTTGAAGATCTCGTGCCGCGCACCGGGGTAGATGATCGCCTCGACGTCGCTCAGGTGCGACCGCGTGACATAGGTGCTTGCAAGCTTTGCGATGCTCTTCTCGCCGCCCAGCGTGTCTTCGCTGCCGATCATGATGAGCAGCGGGATGTCTTTGCCGAGATCCTTTGCCGGCCTGCCCAACAGGCGCAGTGCATCGGGGATGCCGAACAGCTTCATCGCGGCCGCATAGAAGGTCAGCGGGTCATCCTGGAACTGCTGCGCAACCGCCGGGTCACGGCTGAGCCACTCGTTGCCGGTGGTGCCGAGGTGCTTGTGCTTCGCGTTGAGGTCGCCGCCGTTCATCAGGGTGAGCGAGCGATAGGCGGTGCCGGTGAGCACGACCGCTGCGTAGTCGGCGGCGTTGCCGTTGATCACCATCTGCGCCATGAGGGAGCCCCAGGAGTGCCCGAGGAGCACCACCGGCAGGCCGGGGTGCGCCTCCTTGATGACTGTCGTGAACTGCCGGACATCCTGCACGGTCGCCCGCAGTCCTCCCGCGCCGAGCTTGCCGAGTTTCGTGGCGTCGCCGTTGTTCTGCCCGAGGCCGGTCTGCCCGTGGCCGCGGTGATCGTCGGCGTAAACGGTGTAGCCGGCGGCGACGAGATCCTGAGCCACCTGCTCGTACCTGAGCGCATGGTCGCCGAGCCCGTGCGTGAGCTGGAGGATTGCCTTCGGTGCCGGGGCATCCCACACGTAGTAGTGGATCGTCACGCCCTGCGCGTCGATGAAGCTGTGGTCGGAGTGTGTGACGGTCGTGGCCATGGGAGCCTCCTCGCTCAGGGCAATCGTATTGCGGTCAGCCTTTGCGCACCGCAATCGAGTTGGCTACTCCCCAGGCGACGCAGAGGATGATCAGCTGCACGCACACGATCCAGTAGTAGTCGGTGAGCGCGACGGCGAGCACAAGTTCGAGCACGGTCAGCCCGAGTGCCACCGCCCCCACCACCGCAAAACCTTCTCGAGCCAGCGTGCGGTCTCGCTCGTCGCGATACTCGATCGCATTGATGCGAGTGATGTCGCGAGCGCCGACGCGGCGCGCGTACAACGCCGCGAGCAGGCCCCCGACGCCCAGCGCCGCTAGCGGCGCGGCCAGCCAGCTGTGAAGGATCGCGGTCACCACAGCTCCAGCGAGAAATGTGCTCACGAGCACAATGTTTGTGATAGACAGCGGGAGTCGTTTACTACTCTTCGACATGGAATACCTCCTCGACGGTGCGGCCGAACTGGCGCGCGATCTTCAGGGCGAGCGACAGCGATGGGTCATACCGACCCGTTTCGATGGCGTTGATTGTTTGGCGGGAGACTCCGAGGTCAGCGCCCAGGCTGGCTTGCGACTTGTCGTCCGCGAGACGCAACTCCCGCACGTCGTTTCTCATGTGTAAAGCGTGCTTTACACGAACCAACTTGTCAAGTCTCCTTTACACTCGATTAGTTAGCCTGCCTAATGAGCTAGGCTAAGTAAAGTGACTTCTTCGCACCACGTTTCCCCTTCAGACGACGATTTGCGGCTGGCGATCATGCGGCTCAGCCGGCGGATGCGCCTCGAGCGCTCGACCGACGCCGTGACTGATACCCAGCTCTCCGTGCTGTTCGTGCTGGCCAAGCACGGCGAGCAGACGCTCGGCTCGCTCAGCGACCACGAGCGGGTGACCCCGCCGTCGATGAATCGCACTGTGAACGCGCTGGTCGAGGCGGGCCTAGTCACACGCACCAGCGCTCCCGACGACGGCCGCAAAGTGGTGATCGCCGCAACCGCGGCGGGAGGCCTCATCGCGCAGGAGACCAGGCAGCGGCGCCAGGAATGGTTCGCCCGCCAGCTCGACGGGCTCAACCCGAAAGACCGCGCCACCCTCGACGCCGCCGCATCGATCCTGCGCAAGCTCGCAGACTCGTGAGCGCGATGTTCAGATCCCTACGGATCTTCAACTACCGCCTCTGGTTCCTCGGCGCACTCGTCTCCAACACCGGCGCGTGGATGCAGCGCACAGCTCAGGACTGGATAGTGCTGACCGAGCTGACCGATAAGGATGCCGCGGCTCTCGGAATCACGATGGCGCTGCAGTTCGGCCCGCTGCTGGTGATGGTGCCGTTCACGGGGCTCATGGCTGACCGTTTCGACAGGCGCAAGCTGCTGATGTGGACCCAGACGGCATCCGCCGCACTCGCCCTCGGCTTGGGCGTGCTTGTACTCTCCGGCACAGTGCAGCTCTGGCACGTCTACGCCTTTGCGCTGCTACTCGGCATCGTGACTGCCATCGACACCCCGGTGCGCCAGACCTTCGTTTCCGAACTTGTCTCTGACGCCGACATCTCCAACGCGGTTGCGCTCAACTCCACCTCCTTCCAGAGCGCGCGGCTCATCGGCCCGGCCATCGCCGGGGTGCTCATCGCTATCATCGGGTCGGGCTGGGTGTTCATCATCAACGGCTTCTCGTTCGTCGGCGTGCTGTTGTCGCTTGTGCTGATCAGGCGCGACCAACTTGTCGTTTCGCCTCGACTGAAGAAGGCACCCGGCCAGATCCGCGACGGCCTGCGGTACGTGCGATCGCGATCCGACCTTATGGTCGCGCTCGTGATGGTGTTCCTCGTCGGAACGTTTGGGTTCAATTTCCCGATCTTCATCTCGACCATGTCGACTGTCGAGTTCGGGCAGGGGGTCGCGCAGTTCGGGCTGCTGTCATCGGTCATGGCTGCCGGCGCAATCACCGGTTCACTGCTTGCCGCTCGGCGCGAGAAGGTGCGGCTCGCGGTGGTGCTCGTCGCGGCCGGGGGCTTCGGTATTGCCTGCACACTTGCCGCCCTCGCGCCAAACTATTGGGTATTCGCCCTCGTGCTCGTGCTGGTGGGCGCCACCTCGCTGACGATGATGAACACGGCGAACGCCTACGTGCAGACCACCACCGAACCCGCATATCGGGGTCGGGTCATGGCGCTGTACATGGCGATTTTCGCCGGCGGCACCCCGATCGGCGCACCTATCGTGGGTTGGGTCGCCAACACCTTCGGGCCGCGGTGGGCGCTGGGCATCGGCGCGGCATCCGGCGTTGCCGCAATGCTGGTCGCGGTGACCTGGCTCGTCGTGAGCAAAGGGATGCGGCTGGGGCTCTCTGACGCATCGCGCTTCGGTCTGCGGCTGCACTTCGACGGCATCCCCGCGGATGACCGGGAGCTCGCCACCCAGGAGATCGCGATAGTGCAAGGGACCACCGAGCGCACAAGCTAGTCGAGCTCGAGCACCAACCTCAGGGCACTAGCCACTTCGTCGAGCTCGGGACGGCTGAGGTGACCGACCAAGCGGCCCAGCCGTTCGGGCGCCACTGCCGCTGACTGCTCGATGAGCACCCGTGTGGGCTCGCCGGCCACGACGATCATCGGCCGGAATACCCGCGGCCGCGCCGAGCGCGAGGTGGGGGCAACGAGCAGTGTCGACAGGATCAGGTCGTCGGATTGAATGACGACAGCGAAGCGCGAGCCCGCCTGCTCATGCCCTCGACCGCCCTTCGGTGTTCGCAACTCGTGAATGTCACCACGCACGGAGTTCATCCATGTCCGCGAGTATGGCGCGGCTCTCGGCGGCCTCGACGGGGTCATCCACAATCTCCGTTGATTCCCGGCGCATCTGATCGCGCTTGCGCAAAACGACGGAATCGAGCAGCGCCTGCCGGATCGCCGTCGAGACGGGCGTTCCGTCGGCGGTCAACTCGTCGAGCGCGCGCTGCGACTGCTCGTCGGTGCGGAAATTGACAACTGTCATGACGCCAAGTGTAAGACAGTTGTCTTACGCCTCGCGGGTGATCTCCACCTTCACGAACAGCGTCGAACCGAACGGCCCCGCATACACTCCGCGCAGCGGCGGCACGTCGTTGTAGTCCCGGCCACGGCCAACGAGCACGTGGCGGTCGCCGATGTCGATGCGGTTTGTCGGGTCGAATCCGCGCCAATCATCTCCGCAGAACCATTCGACCCACGCATGCGATTCGCCCGCGACGGTCTCGCCGATCGCGGCATTGGGTTTCGGATGCAGGTAGCCAGACACATAGCGCGCCGGGATGCCGACGCTGCGCAGCGCCCCGAGGGCGAGGTGGGTGATGTCCTGGCAGACGCCCTTCCGCACTGCCCAGGCTTCGGCCGCCGTGGAGTGCACGCCGGTCACCCCCTGCATGTATTCGACTGCCGAGCCAATGGCCTGGCAGATCTCAAGGGCGGCGGCACAGGCGTCATCCGACGTGTCGGCGATGCCACGAGCGAGATCGATAACGTCTTGGGGAGGTGCCGTGCGGCGGGTCTGCTTGAGCTGTTCGACGGTGTTTGTGGTGCGCTCGACAGCGATCGCGAGGTCTGCCCAGTTGAGTTTCTCGTCTTCGTGCACCCGTGGGCGCACCTCCACCAGGCTCGTGGCAGTCAGGGCCAGCTCCTTGTGCGGCGTAAGGATTTCAAACGAGGAGACGCGCGATCCCCAATAGTCCACATAGTTGTGTTGGCTGGAGATCGGCAGGATCTCCAGGTTGGAATAGAGCACAACCTGACCGTCTGCGCTCACGGGAAGCATGCGCGCTTCGTTGTAAGAGGCCGTGACATCGCCACCGTAGTGGAACCCCGTCATGTGCTTGATGCGCAGGCGGTTCAACTCGTCTCCCCCACCCAACTCGGCGCGGCGTTCGTCGGGAAGTAGCGCTGGCGGATCGCCTCAGATGCCGCACTTGTCGCGAGTTGCACGTTGTCCATATGCGTCGTCAGGTCGTCGAGAATCTCGGCGATCGGGCGGTATTCGAGCTCGCTGCGGATCTGGCCAAGCAACCGCAACGCCTGATCCGAAACTCCCACCCTGTCGCTTCGCGGTTCGATCTCGCGCATGCAGTTCTCCGCGCGAGTGACCGAGAACAGGATGCTGCGCGGGAAGAGCCGGTCAAGCAGAAGAAACTCTGCCGCGTTCCGGGCGCTTGGCACGCCGCGGTAGGTGCGCAGGTAGGCCTCGTAGGCGCCGCAGCTGCGCAGGATCGTCGTCCACGACGGTCCGGACGCCTCAGTCAGCGACCGCGTGGCCAGCAGCCGCGCTGTCATGTCGGCACGCTCGAGGCTGCGGCCCAGGGTGAAGAACTGCCACGCCTCGTCCCGGCTCGTCGCGGACTCGATGATGCCCACGGCCAGGGCGGAGCGTTCGCGCA